>NZ_CAKASO010000004.1:0-152576 GCF_916862475.1 Nocardioides sp. Leaf374 | reverse complement strand
CCACGCCGAGGACCAGGTGGTCATCGTCGACGACTCGCTCGTCGGTCTGCTCGCTCCGCACGTCGCGCAGCTGACCACGGTGCGCCACGTGCTCGTGGCCGGCCCCGAGGCCGCCTCGGCCGACCTCGCCTCGCTCGGCGCGGGCGGGGCCGAGGTGCACCTCTACGACGACCTCCTCGCCGCGCAGCCGGCAGCCTTCGACTGGCCGGAGCTCGACGAGCGCGACGCCGCGGCCATGTGCTACACCTCGGGCACCACCGGCAACCCCAAGGGCGTCGTCTACAGCCACCGCTCCGCGTGGCTGCACTCCCAGGCGGTCAACACCGGCAACGCCGCGGGGCTGTCCTTCGAGGACCGGGTGCTGCCCATCGTGCCGATGTTCCACGCCAACGCCTGGGGCCTGGCCTACTCCGCGCTCATGGCCGGGGCGTCGCTGTGCATGCCCGACCGCTGGCTCCAGGCCGAGCCGCTGGTGCGCTTCATCCGCGAGAGCCGCCCCACGGTCTCCGGCGCGGTGCCGACGGTCTGGAACGACGTGCTGGGCCACCTCGACCGGCACGCCGACGTGCGCCTCGACTCGCTGCGGCTCATCCTCTGCGGGGGCTCGGCGGTGCCGGTCTCGCTCCAGCGGGCCCTGCAGGAGCGCCACGGGCTGCTCGTGCGCCAGGCCTGGGGCATGACGGAGACCTCCCCGGTCGCCTCGGCCGGCATCCCGCCCGTGGGCGTCGACGAGGAGCGGGCCTGGGCCTACCGCGGCACCCAGGGGCGGCTGCTCTGCGGCGTCGAGGGGCGCATCGTGGCCGACGACGGCACGGTCCTGCCCCACGACGGCGAGGCCGTCGGGGAGCTGCAGGTGCGCGGGCCGTGGGTCACCGGCGCCTACTACCGGCCGGAGACCGACGAGCAGGCCGACGCGGCCGGGAAGTTCGACGCCGGCTGGCTGCGCACCGGAGACGTCGGCACGATCGACGGCCTCGGCTACATCGCCCTCTCCGACCGCGCGAAGGACGTCATCAAGTCGGGAGGCGAGTGGATCAGCTCGGTCGACCTGGAGAACGCCCTGATGGCCCACGACGCCGTGGTCGAGGCCGCGGTGGTCGGCATCCCCGACGAGAAGTGGCAGGAGCGACCACTCGCCTCGGTCGTCGTGCGCGAGGGGGCCACGGTGACGCCGGCCGAGCTGCGGGAGTTCCTGTCGGCCGACTTCGCCAAGTGGCAGCTGCCCGACGCCTGGGCCTTCATCGACCAGGTGCCGCGCACCTCGGTCGGCAAGTTCGACAAGAAAGTGCTGCGCCGCCGCTACGCCGACGGGGAGCTCGAGGTCGACCGCTGAGGATCCCCACCACCGCGGAGGCGGTCGCGGCCTCGGTGGCCTGCGCCCGCCGGCTCGGGCTGCCCGCCGACGACCCCGTCGTGGTGGCCGACGGCTACAGCGTGCGGGTGCACCTGCGGCCCGCTCCCGTGCTGACGCGTGTCGTCACGCGGGGGCGGGTGCTGCGGGGCGACCCGCGCCCGTGGATGGAGCGCGAGGTCGCGGTGGCGGCGTACGCCGCGCGGCGCACCGACGTCGTGGTGCCGCCGTGGCACGACCCGGGGCCGCACGAGGTCGACGGCCTCGAGGTGTCGCTGTGGTCCTGGGTGGAGGTGGTCCCCGGCACCGTGGCGCCGCAGGAGGTGGCGCTGAGCCTGCACGCGTTGCACCGGGCGCTGGCCGACTGTCCCGTGCCGCTGCCGCCCCTGGCGGGCCCGCTCGCCGACGTCGCCGCGGCCCTGCGCGTCAGCGACGACCCGGTGCTGCACGGCGCCGCCGCCGTGCTCCTGCCCCGGGCGCTGACCTGGCCCCGGCGCCCGCTCCACGGTGACGCCCACGCCGGCAACCTGCTGCCGACCGCCGACGGGCCGCGGTGGACCGACCTCGAGGACGTCTGCGCGGGTCCCGTCGAGTGGGATCTGGCCTCGCGCACCCACGACGAGCGGACCCGTCGGGCCTACCCCGGCCACCTCGACGTCACACGGCTGCAGGAGTGCCGCGACCTGCGCACCCTCCAGGTGCTGGCCGCCGTGCTGCTCGACGACCAGCCCGGCGACCAGCCCGACGAGGGGCTGCGCGGCAGGCTCGAGGCCGACCTGGCGCCGGTGCTCGCCGCCGCCGGCGCCACCGGGCGCCCGGGGGCCGGGCCTCAGGCTTCGCTGGGCACGTAGTCGGGGTCGGCGGCCGGGGCGTCGGCGGAGACCCCGGAGCCGGCCTGGGCGTGGGGCGACCAGTTCTCCAGCTCGGTCATGACCTCACCGTGCTTGTCGACGCAGATGACGACCAGGTCGCCACGGTTGGCCCGGCTCATCGCGTGGCGCACCGCCTCGATCTCGTCGAGCACGACCTCGACCTGCTTGCAGCGGCTGCCCTCGGCCATCGCCGAGCGGACGCCCTCGGTCACCAGGGCCGACACGTCGCCGCGCTCGCGCCCGCGCAGCTGGGCGTCCTCACGCACGATGACGACGTCGAAGTGCTGGGCCGCGATCTCGCCGAGCTCGCGCATGTCCTGGTCGCGGCGGTCGCCGGCGGTGGCGATGACGCCGATCCGCGAGGGACGGGCCAGCTCGTGCGAGCCGGCCATCGAGTCGCCGACACGGTCCACGAAGTCGCCGAGCGCACGCATGCCCGGGGCGTTGTGGCAGTAGTCGACGATGACGTTGACGCCGTTGACCTCCACCTCGTTGAGCCGTCCGGGGGAGAGGTAGTAGTTGGTGGAGAAGGTGCGCAGGCCCTGGCGGATGTCGTGCAGGGGAGCGCCGGCGGCGAAGGCCGCGGCCGCGGCGGCCAGCACGTTCTGCACGTTCATGCGCGCGCGGCCGTTGAAGGTCGCCGGCAGCAGGTGGGTCCAGGCCAGCTGCATCTCGCGGGGGCCGTGCTTGACCACGATCATCTCGCCGCGCTCGGAGCTGTTGAGCACCAGCGCCTTGCCGCCACGGCGGCAGTGCGCGTCGATCATGTCGCGCACCTCGCTGCCGGGCTCCTCCATGGAGATCCACACGACCTGGCCCGAGCAGCGCCGGCGCATGTCGCGCACCAGCGGGTCGTCGGCGTTGAGCACCGCGTGGCCGTCGCGGGGCACGGCCTCCACGAGGACCGCCTTGACGTCGGCGAGCTGCTCGACGGTGTCGATGCCGCGCAGGCCGAGGTGGTCGGGCTGCACGTTGAGGACGACCGCGACGTCGTTGCGCTCGTAGCCCAGGCCCTCGCGCAGGATGCCGCCGCGGGCCACCTCGAAGACCGCGAAGTCGACGCGGGGGTTCTGCAGGACCATCCGGGCCGAGCGCGGCCCGGAGGCGTCGGAGCGGATGAGCAGCCGCTCGTCGATGACGACGCCGTCGGTGGAGGTCATGCCGACCTTGCGGCCCATGCCCTTGAAGATGTGGCTGATCATCCGCGAGGTGGTCGTCTTGCCGTTGGTGCCGGTGACGGCCACGATCGGGATCCGCGACTGGGCGCCCGGCGGGAAGAGCATGTCGACCACCGGCTTGGCGATGAACTGCGGCTCCCCGATGGTCGGGTGGGTGTGCATCCGGAAGCCGGGAGCGGCGTTGACCTCGCAGATGGCGCCGCCGGTCTCGCGCACGGGCTCGGTGATGTCGGGGCAGATGAAGTCGATGCCCGCGATGTCGAGGCCGACCATGCGGGCGGCCTCCTCGGCGATCTCGACGTTCTCCGGGTGGGCCTCGAAGGTGCGGTCGATCGAGATGCCGCCGGTGGACATGTTGCCGGTGAGCGCGAGCTTGACCATGGTGCCGGCAGGAGGCACGTCGGACATCTCGAAGCCCTGCTCGCGCACCAGCTCGACCGCGGCGGCGTCGACCTTGATCCGGGTGAGCACCTTCTCGTGACCCACGCCGCGGCGGGGATCGGCGTTGGCGTCGTCGACGAGCTGCTCGACGCTGGAGGTGCCGTCACCGGTGACCGAGGCCGGCACCCGCTCGGCGATGGCCGCGACCTTGCCGTCGATGATGAGGCAGCGGTAGTCCTTGCCGGTGATCAGCGACTCCACGATGAGCACCCCGCGGCGCGACTCGGCGCGCGCGACCTCGTAGGCCTCGCGCACCTCCGCCTCGTCCTGGAGGTCGAGGCAGACGCCCCGGCCGTGGTTGCCGTCGAGCGGCTTGACCACGACGGGGTAGCCGATGCGCTGGGCCGCGCGCACGCACTGCTCGACGGTGCGCACCGACTCCTGCTTGGGCACCGGCAGGCCGGCCGCCCCCAGCAGCGTGGTGGTGAGGTCCTTGTCGCTGGCGATGTCGACGGCGATCGCCGAGGTCGCCGAGGTCATCGTGGCGCGGATCCGCTTGGCGTGGACGCCCTGTCCCAGCTGCACCAGCGAGTACTGGTTGAGCCGGATCCACGGGATGTCGCGGGAGACGGCCTCGTCGAGGATGGCCTGGGTCGACGGCCCGAACGCGGTGCGCTGCGCGCGCCGGATGAACTCCTCCAGGGAGGTGTCCCAGTCGAACTCGGGGTCGGCCTCGACCAGGTGGTTGACCAGCCGCACCGCGAGGCGCCCCGCGGCCAGGCCGACCTGCTCGTCGATGTAGCCGTAGACGACGTTGTAGACGCCCGGGCGTCCCTTGACCATCCGGGTCTTGCCGCGGCGTACGTCGTGGCCGACGACCTGCTGCAGCGCCAGGGCGCAGTGCTCGGCGACGTGGCCCAGCCAGGTGCCCTCGTGGAGCCGCTCGACGAAGCCGCCACGGCGACCGCGGGAGCAGGAGTGCTCGCGCAGCCCGGGCAGCATCTGCAGCAGCGTCTCGGTGAACCCCGGCACGGTGTTGGTGGGGAACTTCTCGAGCACCCCGAGGTCGACCACGAGGTGGATCGCCCGGTCGTAGGACCAGACGTTGGCGCCGCGGTAGACCCGCGTCTCGAGGATCGAGAGATCGGGCGTGGGGCGTTCGGTCATGAGGGTGCTCCGTCCTGGCTGCGGTCCGATGCGTGGTCGGTCGACTTCTTGGACTTCTTGGCCTCGCGCGCCTGGCGGCGCTTGAGGGTGGAGGGGGAGGCGTCGCCGGCGGCGATGTCGCGCGCCATCTGGCGCAGGTCCTTGCCGGCCTCGACCAGCTCGGCCTCCTCGGAGGGGTCGACACTGGCGCGCGGGGGCACGAGGGCGCGGGCGGTGAGGTCGAACGCCGCACCCTCCGGCAGCACGTGAAGCACGACGCCGCTGGCCAGCAGGGGCGCCGAGCGCTTGGCCTCGTAGGCGTTGGTGACGATGTGGGAGCCGTCCATCACGGTGACGGCGCCGCGCCCCAGCACCCGCAGCACGTCGCGGTCGGTGCCCGTGGCCTCGTCGACCTCGTGCTCGACGACGGCCGCGGTGTCCTCGTCGACGCCGATGCCCAGCAGCTGGGGCGACTGCGCCACGATCATCAGCAGGCGGCCGTAGCGGCTGCGCTGCTCGAAGTGCTGGTCGATGACCACCGACTGGAGCAGGCCCAGGCCCGCCGCGACCTGCGTCATCCGCTGCTTGGGCGTCGTGCCGCCCACGCCGAAGGCCACCATGTGGCTCGACTGGATGCTGGCGCCGGCCGAGGTGCCGGCCACCACGGTGCCGGCCCGGTGCGCGGCGACGATGGCGTCGCCCACCGGGGTGCCGCAGACCATGGAGGACAGCTTGAGCTGGTTGCCGCCGGTCATGAAGATGCCGGTGGCCTTGCCCAGCGCCTCGACCAGGTCGGGGTCCTGGGCCTCCTCGCGCGACTCCGGTCGCACCGTGACGACCTCGGCGGCGCCCTCGCGGCGGAACAGCGCGTCGTAGACCTCGACGACCTCCGGGCCCAGCGAGGAGGCGGTCGGGATCACCGCGATCCGCGCCTCGGGCCCGCCGGCGGCGGCCACGAACTCGCGCAGGATGGTGCGGCGACGCAGCTTGTCCTCGGCACCGCCGATGATCATCAGGGGTCCACGGGGCATGGGCGCAACGCTAGGGCATGCGGTGTTGAGCCCGACCCTCGCGCCTGTCACGCTGGCCCGCGTGACCGACAGCACCCCCCGACGCCTCGTCGTGATGCGCCACGCCCGCGCCGAGCACAGCGGCCCCTCCGACCACGAGCGCCGTCTCACCGACGGCGGCGCCGACGACGCCCGCGCCGCCGGTGCCTGGCTGGCCGGCCTCGGCCTCGAGCCCGACCACGTGCTGGTCTCCGCCGCGCTGCGCACCCGCGAGACCTGGGAGGCCGTCGCCGAGGGCGCCGGCTGGGACGACGACGCGACCCACGACGAGGGGCTGTACGCCGCCGGACCCGAGACCGCCCTCGACCTGGTGCGCCAGTCCCCGGCCGACGCACTCACGGTGGTCGTGGTGGGCCACAACCCGACCATGGCCACGCTGGCGCAGCTGCTCGACGACGGCGAGGGCGACGAGGAGGCCAGCAACGACCTGGCCGGCGGCTTCCCGACCTGCGCGGCCGCCGTGCTCGAGGTCGACGACGACTGGGCCGACCTCGAGGAGCAGTCGGCGCGGCTGCTGGCCTTCCACGTGTCCCGGTCCTGAGCCGGGGCCCGGACCCGCCGCACCGACGGCAGCGTCGGGCAGCGGCGCCTCCCGGTGCGGGCTCAGACCGGGGGAGCGGGGGTGACGATGCCGACGGCGGCGTCGGCCGCCTCGACCTCCTCGCGGGTGATGCCGAGCAGGTACATGATGGCGTCGAGGTAGGGCACGTTGACCGCGGTGTCGGCGGCGTCGCGCACCATCGGCTTGGCGTTGTAGGCGATGCCCAGCCCGGCGGCGGCGAGCATGTCGAGGTCGTTGGCCCCGTCGCCGATGGCGATCGTGGAGCCCACGTCGACGCCGACCTCCCCGGCGAACTCCCGCAGCGCCTGCGCCTTGGCGGCCCGGTCGACCACGGCCCCGACGATGCGGCCGGTGAGCCGACCGTCGACGATCTCCAGCTCGTTGGCCCGGGCGAAGTGGATGCCGAGCTCGGCGGCCAGGCGGTCGGTGATCTGGGTGAAGCCGCCGGACACGATCGCGAAGCGGTAGCCGAGCCGGCGCAAGGTGCGCACCATCGTCCGGGCGCCGGGAGCCAGCTCGACGGCCTCGTAGACCTCGGCGAGGGCGGTCTCCGGCACGCCCTCGAGCAGCGCGACCCGGGAGCGCAGCGACTCCTCGAAGTCGAGCTCGCCGCGCATGGCGCGCTCGGTGACCTCCGCCACCTCGGCCTCGCAGCCCGCGTGGGCCGCGATCATCTCGATCACCTCGCCCTGGATGAGGGTGGAGTCGACGTCCATCACGATCAGGCGCATGCCGTGGCGCAGGATGTCGGCCGGCTGCACGGCGACGTCGAAGCCCTCGCGCGAGGCCTCCGTGGCCAGCACGGTGCGCAGGGCCCGCGGGTCGGCGCCCGAGACGTGCAGCTCGATGGCGGTGACGGGGTAGCGCGCCATGCGCTCGATGCGGTCGATGTTGGCCCCGGAGTCGGCGATGCGACCGGCGACGGCGGCCATGGCCGTGGCCCGCAGCGGAGCGCCGATCACCGTGACGTGGACGCGCCCGGAGCGGCGCGAGGGGTTGTCGCCGGTGCCCTCCTCGACCTCGACGTCCATGTCGAGGCCGCGCGCGGTCTGCTCGACGGCCTCGCGCAGGCGGCGGGCGTCGCGCGGCACCGTGACGAGCACGCCGAGCACGAGCCGCCCGCGCAGGACGATCTGCTCGACGTCGACGACCTCGACGCCGGCGCGCGAGAGCGTGGAGAAGACCGCCGACGTGACGCCGGGCCGGTCGCGGCCGGTGAGGGTGAGCAGGAGGGTCTCGGGGCGCGTCTGGTCCATGGCGGGCACGAGGCTAGCGGAGCCGCGGCCTCACGCCGGCGGCCAGACCTCCGGTGAGCAGGCCGCCACCAGCGCCCGGCGCCCGGCCCGCTCCAGCGGCGTCAGCGCGTCGCGGCGCGCCTGCGCCTCCGCGGCACTGATCGCCCCGCCGTCGTCGACCAGGGCCAGGTCGACGACCGCCACGGCCTGGAGCCCGCGCGCCGCGAGCTCGACGCAGCGGGCCGGCACGCCGTCGGGCGCGCTGAGCGGAGCCCGGTGGCGCAGGTTCATCAGGTGGTCGGCCACCTCGGGTCGCCAGCGGGCGACCTCGAGCCGGGCCAGGGCGTCGGCGGCCGAGACCAGCTCCTGGCGCAGGGCCCGGTCGGCCTCGCCGACGTCGGGCAGCTGCCGGCGTACGGCACGGTGGGCGACCCAGGTCGTCGCCGCGCCCACGGTGACGGGCACCAGCCCCACGTCGGCGCCCGCGACCACGACGGCCTCGCCGGCCTCGACCGCCTCGGTGTTGAAGCCGGCGGGGCCGCCGAGGCCCACGAGGTCGCCCTCGACGGGGAAGGCCGCCCCGAACGACGTCGCGCCCTCGGCCCGCAGCCGGGCCAGGCCGCCCAGCAGCGTCTCGGTGCCGGTGCCGGGAGAGGTGCCGGCCGGAGCCCCGAGGCCGAGGTGGCCCAGGCCCGCCACGGCATGGGTGGCCTCGTCGCCGATGACGGCGTCGAGCAGCAGGTCGGTCACCACCTGGCCGCGCAGCCAGGCGGTGCCCCACCAGGCCAGGCGGGCGGAGACGGGGAGGTCGGTGCTCACGGCGCCCGAGGCTACGCCGGGGCCGGGGAGGCGCACGGATAGGGTGACGCCATGGCTGCAGTGCTGGAGTTCGCCGACGTGACCGTCACCCGCGGCCAGGCCACCCTGCTCGACGCGGTGAGCTGGACGGTGGAGGAGGACGAGCGCTGGGTCGTGCTCGGTCCCAACGGCGCGGGCAAGACCACCCTGCTCCAGGTCGCCTCCGCCCAGATGCATCCCACCACCGGTGTCGCGGGGATCCTCGAGGAGGTGCTCGGCACCGTCGACGTCTTCGAGCTGCGACCGCGCATCGGCCTGACCAGCGCGGCGCTGGCCGAGCGGATCCCGCGCTCGGAGCGCGTCCACGACGTCGTGGTCTCGGCCTCCTACGGCGTGCTCGGGCGCTGGCGCGAGGCCTACGACGAGCTCGACCACCAGCGCGCCACCGACCTGCTCACCGAGCTGGGCGCCACCCACCTGGCCGACCGCACCTTCGGCACCCTGAGCGAGGGCGAGCGCAAGCGGGTCCAGATCGCGCGCTCGCTGATGACCGACCCCGAGCTGCTGCTGCTCGACGAGCCGGCCGCGGGGCTCGACCTCGGCGGCCGGGAGGACCTGGTGTCGACGCTGTCGGTGCTCGCCATGGACCCCGACTCGCCGGCCACGGTGCTGGTCTCCCACCACGTCGAGGAGATCCCGCCGGGCTTCACCCACGCCCTGCTGCTGCGCCAGGGCCGGGTGGTGGAGGCCGGCCTGCTCGAGCACGTGCTCACCGAGGACAACCTGTCCACGGCCTTCGGCATGCCGCTGACCGTGACGACCAGCGACGACGGTCGCTGGGCCGCCCGGCGGCGTACCCGGGCCAGATGAGCCCCGGGTAAAGAGCCCTCCGATAGGGTCGGGCCATGGACTGGCTGAGCGAGCACGCGTGGGCGGCCTGGCTGGGCGTCGCGGCGCTCCTCGGCGTGGCCGAGATGTTCAGCCTCGACCTGGTGCTGCTCATGCTGGCCGTCGGCGCCATCGGCGGTGGCGCCGCAGCCGCCCTCGACGCCCCCGTGGTCGTGCAGGTGCTGGTCGCCGCGGCCACCGCGCTCGGCACGCTCACGCTGGTGCGCCCGCCGCTGGTCAAGAAGCTGCACAGCGGCCCCGAGCTGAGCATGAGCCACGGTCGCCTCGTCGGCACCCAGGGCCTGGTGCTGCAGACCATCTCGGGGCTCCAGCCGGGTCGGGTCAAGCTGGCCGGCGACGAGTGGAGCGCGGCTCCCTACGACGAGACGCTGGTCATCGAGCCCGGCGCCACCGTCGAGGTGCTCGAGATCCGCGGCGCCACGGCCTACGTCCACCCGGTGCCGCAGCTCGACCGCTGAGCGCCGTCCCCGGACGTCACCCCCCGGACGTCCCTCCCCGCAACGCCCCACCCGAGCACAACCCGCCCCGAGCCGAAGGAGCCCCCATGGGTCCCGTACTCCTCGTCCTGCTGGTGGTCGTGCTGCTGCTGGTCGTCGTGATCCTCGCCAAGACCGTGCGCATCGTGCCCCAGGCCCGCGCCGGCATCGTCGAGCGCTTCGGCAAGTACAAGCAGACGCTGCCCGCCGGCCTCAACATCGTCGTGCCCTTCATCGACAAGGTGCGCTACCTCATCGACATGCGCGAGCAGGTCGTGAGCTTCCCGCCGTCGTCGGTGATCACCGAGGACAACCTCACCGTCGACATCGACACCGTCATCTACTTCCAGGTGATCGACCCGGTCGCGGCGACCTACGAGATCGCCAACTACATCCAGGCCGTCGAGCAGATCACCCAGACCACGCTGCGCAACATCGTCGGCGGCATGGACCTCGAGCAGACCCTCACCAGCCGCGACTCGATCAACTCCGGGCTGCGTGGCGTGCTCGACGAGGCCACCGGCAAGTGGGGCATCCGCGTCGGACGGGTCGAGATCAAGAGCATCGACCCGCCGGCCTCCATCAAGGACACGATGGAGAAGCAGATGCGCGCCGACCGCGACAAGCGTGCCGCGATCCTCACCGCCGAGGGCCAGCGCCAGGCCTCCATCCTCACCGCGGAGGGCCAGAAGCAGTCGGCCATCCTCTCGGCCGAGGGCGACCGGGAGTCGCAGATCCTGCGGGCCCAGGCCGACCGCGAGGCCGCGATCCTGCGTGCCCAGGGCGAGGGCCAGGCCATCCAGACGGTCTTCCAGGCCATCCACGACGGGCGGCCCGACCAGTCCCTGCTGGCCTACCAGTACCTCCAGATGATGCCCAAGATCGCCGAGGGCGACGCCAACAAGGTCTGGATCGTGCCGAGCGAGATCGGCAAGGCCCTCGAGGGCCTCGGCTCGACCATGAACGACCTGCGCGGGATCCCGACCGAGGTCGACGGCCCGCTCAAGCGCGTCGACATGGGCCCCAGCGAGCCCCAGGTGCCGACCCCGGCGTCGACGGCGTCGGGCAGCAACCCCGTCGTCCAGGCCGCGATCGCGGAGGCCGACGCCGCCGCGCAGACCGGCAGGCGCGCGGCGCAGCCCACCGACGAGCCCACCGCCCAGACCCCCGGACAGTCGTCCGGCAACCCCGCCGACGTCCCGACCGAGACCCCGGCCGCGCCGGAGGCACCCCCGCTGTCGTGACGCCCTTCGAGCTGGCCGCGATCCTCCTGGCGGGGGTCGCGGCCGGCACCATCAACACCGTCGTCGGCTCCGGCACGCTGGTGACCTTCCCGACCCTGCTCGCCTTCGGCGTGCCGCCCGTGACGGCCAACGTCTCCAACAACATCGGCCTGGTGCCCGGGTCGATCTCCGGGGCCATCGGCTACCGCCGCGAGCTGCGCGGCCAGCGGGCCCGGGCGCTGCGGCTGGGGCTCGCCTCCCTGCTGGGCGGTGCCGCGGGCGCGGTGGCGCTCCTGCTGCTGCCCGAGGACGCGTTCTCGGCCATCGTGCCGGTGCTGATCGCCCTCGGCGTGGTGCTGGTCGTCGTGCAGCCCCTCCTGGCCCGCCGGGTCGCGGCCCGGCACGAGCGCGCCGGCACCGAGCGGCCGGCGCGCGCCCGCTGGGTGTGGCCCGCCGTGCTCGGCACCGGCGTCTACGGCGGCTACTTCGGTGCCGCCCAGGGCGTGCTGCTCATGGGCGTGCTCGGCCTCGGCGTCGACGACGACGTGCAGCGGCTCAACGCGCTCAAGAACGTGCTCGCCGCCATCGTGAACGCCGTGGCCGGGCTGGTCTTCGTCGTCGCCGCCGACGTCGACTGGCGCATCGTGGCCGTGCTCGCCGTGGGCTCGACCATCGGCGGACAGCTCGGCGCGCGGGTCGGGCGCCGGCTGCCCCCGTGGGCGCTGCGCGGCGTCATCGCCGTCGTGGGCGTCGTCGCCCTCGTCGCCCTGCTGCTCGCCTGAGCGTCCCCGGCGTACGGGGAGGGGCGGGCGGTCAGGACGCGGGGCGCTGACCGGCGCGGGCGCGGGCCGCCCGCCGCCGGGGGTACGCCGAGCGCACCTCCATCGCCAGCGCCGGGTCGTTGCTGGTCACCAGCCAGGCGCGACCGGGCCGCATCCAGTAGTGCAGCGACTCCTCGGTGTCGACGGTCCACACCAGCAGCGGCAGGCCGCGGCGCCGGGCGAAGGCGGCGACGCCGCACCGGGCGATGGTGTGCTTGGCGACCACGAGGTTGGCCCGCGAGCGCACGTAGCGTGTGCGCGGACGCAGCTCGGAGAGCCGGATGCGCACCTGCCGGGCCCACGGCAGGCCCGCGACGCGCCGGCCCAGCGAGAGACCGACCAGCAGGTCGTGGCCGGTGTCGTCGGCCCAGTCGCGCACCGCGCGCACGGCCTTGTCGTCGAGGGTGGTGACGATGAGGTTCTCAGCGCCCAGCACCTCGACGGCCATCCGGGTGGCGGCCACCTCGTAGGTCGCGGCGGGGTGGCCGTAGGCCGCCGAGGGCGAGGTGAACTTGAGGTCGATGTGAGCCCGGGCCCGCCCGACCAGCGAGGTGAGCACCTCGTCGTAGCGCAGGAAGTGCGGCGCGCGGGCCGCGAACTCCTCGAAGGTCAGCTCCCCGACCCAGCGCCGGCGGCCCTCCACCCACAGCCAGTCGTCGTGGAAGAGCACGAGGGTGCCGTCGGCGCAGCGCTGCACGTCGAACTCCACGAAGTCCACGTCGAGGGCCAGCGCCCGCTCGAGGGCGGGCCGGGTGTTCTCCAGCTCCCGGTCCCCGCCGGCGCCGCAGCGGTGGGCGCTGACCAGCACGGGCTCACGGGTCCTCACCGGGCAAGCCTGACATCCCCCGGCGGGTGGACGCGCGACGACCCGCCCGGCGGACCGGGCGGGTCGTCGCGTCGTGGGTCACGCGCCCCGCGGGGCTGCGACCTCGGGACTGGGACCTCGGGACTGGGACCTCGGGGTGGGTCAGACCGTCTGGAGCGGCTCCGTCGGGTGGGGCGCCACGTCGTTGGCGCCGCGCTCGGCGCGCACGGCCTCCTCGATGCGCTTGCCGGTGTCGGCGTCGACGGCCTTCCAGTACTCGAAGGCCCGCTCGAGGATGGGCTCGCTGACCCCGCCGAGCAGGTGGCCCGCGACGTTGCCGACGAAGCGCTCGCGCGCGGCGTCGTCCCAGACCTCGCGCACGAGGGCGCCGGCCTGGCCGAAGTCGTCGTCCTCGGCCCGCAGGGTGTAGGCCTGGCGCACGAACTCGCCGTCGGCCTCCCACCCGTCCTCGGCCGGGCCGGTGAGGTCGGAGTAGGGGTCGTCGTAGGTGTTGGGGGCGTACTTGGAGCGGTCGCCCGTGTGGTCGTAGGCCATCGGGCCGTCGAACTGGTAGGTGTAGGCGCCCTCGACGCGGTGGCGGTTCACCGGCAGCTGCTGGTAGTTGGGGCCGATGCGGTAGCGGTGGGTGTCGGCGTAGGCGAAGACCCGGCCGAGCAGCATCTTGTCGGGGGAGAAGCCGATGCCGGGCACGATGGCCGACGGCTCGAAGGCGGCCTGCTCGATCTGCGCGAAGTGGTTCTCCGGGTTCTTGTTCAGCGTCATGCGGCCCACCTCGTGCAGCGGGTAGTCGCTGTGCGGCCACACCTTGGTGAGGTCGAAGGGGTTGAAGCGGTAGGTCTTCGCCTCGTCGTAGGGCATCACCTGCACGTGCAGGGTCCACGACGGGAACTCGCCGGCGTCGATGGAGTCGAAGAGGTCGCGGCGGTGGAAGTCGGCATCCTCACCGGCGATCCGGTTGGCGTCCTCCTGGGTCAGGCCCTCCACGCCCTGGTCGGACTTGAAGTGGAACTTGACCCAGAACTTCTCGCCGGCCTCGTTGTACCAGAGGTAGGTGTGGCTGCCGTAGCCCTGCATGTGGCGCCACGAGCGCGGCACGCCGCGGTCGCCCATGAGCCAGGTGACCTGGTGGGCCGACTCGGGGTTGAGGGTCCAGAAGTCCCACTGCATGTCGTTGTCGCGCAGGCCGTTGGCGCCGCGGCGCTTCTGGCTGCGGATGAAGTGGGGGAACTTCATCGTGTCGCGGATGAAGAAGACCGGGGTGTTGTTGCCGACCAGGTCCCAGTTGCCCTCGGAGGTGTAGAACTTCAGCGAGAAGCCGCGGGGGTCGCGCCAGGTGTCGGGCGAGCCCATCTCGCCGGCGACGGTGGAGAAGCGCGCGAGCATGTCGGTCGACGTGCCGGGCTTGAACATCGCGGCCTTGGTCCACTGCGTCACGTCGGCGGTGACCTCGAAGGTGCCGAAGGCACCCGAGCCCTTGGCGTGGACGTTGCGCTCCGGCACGCGCTCACGGTTGAAGTGGGCCATCTGCTCCACGAAGTGGTGGTCGTGGAGGAGGATCGGCCCGTCAGGACCGAGCGTCAGGCTGTTGCGGTCGCTCGGCGCGGGCGCGCCGGTGCCGGTGGTGGATCCGCTGGTGTTGCCGTGGATCGAGCCGAGTGTCTCGGTCATGCGTGTCATCTCCCGTGGGGTGGTCGGATCGCGCGAGGCGTCCACCCATCGTGTCGCGGATGTGGAACGAGTCAAGGAAGTCACCCTCATGAGCGTGGTCGTGAGCGTGGTGGCCGACTGCGCGCGCTCTCCTGCGGTGCGGGGTCGCCGTCACCTACGCTGCGCACGTGCCCGACGTCCACGACCTCGCCGCCGGCTGGCGCTCGGGCACCGGGCGCAGCCAGCTCGCCGCGCTGGGCGTGCTGATGGGGCTCGTCGCGGCGTCGTTCGCGGTCTCCACCACCGCCTACACGCTGGTGCCGCTGAGCACCTACTTCGTGTGGGTCCTGCTCGGCATGCTGCTGCTGCGCTTCCGCCCGCTGGTGGTGCTGACGGTCTGGACGGTGAGCGCCGCCGTCGCGGCGGTGCTGCTCGACGGAGGCTTCGACACGGTGCGGACCTCGGGCTGTGTCGCCCTGGTGCTGGCCTCGACCCTGGTGCTCTACCAGTCGAGCCTCCAGCGCAGCGGTCTGCCGGGCCCGCTGGGCGAGGCGATGCTCTCCGACCTGCGCGACCGCCTCCAGTCGCAGGGCACCGTGCCGCCGCTGCCCGAGGGGTGGCGGTGCCAGACGGCCATGGTGGCGGCCCACGGGGTCGGCTACGCCGGTGACTTCATGGTCGCCGACCTCAGCGAGGACGAGCACCACCTCGAGCTCATCCTGGTCGACGTGTGCGGCAAGGGTGTCGCCGCCGGCACGGCCGCGCTGCAGTTCGCCGGAGCCCTCGGCGGTCTCATCGGCGCGCTGCCGCCCCGCGCCATGCTCGCCGCGGCCAACGACTTCCTGCTGCGACAGGAGTCCGACGAGACCTTCGCGACCGCGGCCCACGTCTACGTCGACCTGCGCACGGGCCGCTACTCCGTGCTCAGCGCCGGTCACCCCCCGGCGCTGCGCTGGAGCGCGGGTGAGGGGGAGTGGACGGTCGACAACGCGCGGGGCATGGCCCTCGGCATCCTGCGCCGGCCCGACCTGGAGGCCAGCGAGGGCGTGCTCGGGCCGGGCGACGCCCTGCTCTTCTACACCGACGGCGTCGTCGAGTCGCGCGACGTCGGTCTCGACGAGGGCATCGCCTGGCTGCGGCGCGCGGCGGCCTCGGCGGTGGCCCCGGGCTTCGAGGGCGCGGCGCGGCGCATCCTGCGCCAGGTGGAGCGCGGCGACGACGACCGCGCCGTGCTGCTCCTCGACCGCTCCTGACCACCGGGCTCGGGCCCGAGGGGTGGGCCGCGGCGCCGGCCGGGCACCCAGACTCGACCCATGCCCGAGCTGCCCGAGGTCGAGTCCGCCCGCGCCGTGATCGAGCGCTCGGCGCTGGGGCGGCGCATCGTGTCCGTCGACGACACCGACTCCTACGAGTGCCGCCCGCACGCCCCGGGCGAGATCGCCTCGGCCCTGGTCGGTCGGCGGCTGACCGCGGCCCGTCGCCGGGGCAAGGCGATGTGGTGCGAGACCTCCGGGGCGGGCCGCTCACGCACCCCCGGCCCGCTCCTGGGCATCCACCTGGGCATGGCCGGACGCATCCTGGTCTCGCCCGCCGGCGGCGACGGGGCCGGCCGGCGTGAGGCCGACACCGGTGGTGACTACGTCGGCTCCGGCCCCGAGCGTCCGGGCGACCGGGGGCAGCAGAAGCCCGAGTGGTACCGCTTCACCCTGGAGTTCGACGACGGCGGCTCGCTGCGGCTCTTCGACAAGCGCCGCCTCGGTCGCGTGCGCCTCGACCCCGACCTCGACGCGCTGGGCCCCGACGCCGGTGAGGTCGGCGTCGCCGACTTCCGCCGTCTCGTGGGCCGCGGCACGGCCCCGCTGAAGGCGCGGCTGCTCGACCAGGGGACGCTCGCGGGCATCGGCAACCTGCTCGCCGACGAGGTGCTGTGGCAGGCCCGCCTCGACCCCCGCCGCCCGGCCGGCGAGCTCGACCACGACGAGCTCACCGAGCTGCACGCGGCGCTGCGCTCCGGCGTACGACGAGCGCTGCGGCTCGGCGGGGTCCACACCGGGGAGGTCGTCGCGCACCGCCACGCCGGCGGGCACTGCCCGCGGTGCGGCGCCGAGATGCAACGCGCCACCGTGGGTGGTCGCACCACCTGGTGGTGCCCGCAGGAGCAGGCCTAGGCGACGGGGCGGCCTCAGGGTCGTCGGGCACGAGGTGCTGCGGACCACCGGCGGTCCCGCCCCTCGGGGTGTGGACGACGAGCGCGGTCCCTGGGGGTCGGGCACACCGGTCTAGACGGTTGTTTCGGGCGGGTTACCGATCGGTACAGGACCCGGGCGGCCCCCGTCGGGGGCCACCCGCTCCCTCCGACACCGCACCTCGGTGCTCCCCCTCAGGAGAGTCTCATGCCCACCCCCGCACACCCCCGCACGTCGACGCGCGGCCTGGCCCTCGCCGCGACCGGCCTCCTCCTGCTCGTCCCGGTCGGCGCCGGCGCCCTGGCCCCGGCGCACGCCGCGGGTCGAGCCGCCCCCTCCGCCGACTCCACGGCCGACCTCGCCGCCAAGCCCCCCGCGAAGCCCGGCAAGGGTCCCGGTGCGAAACCCGGCAAGGGTTCCGGCGCGAACCCGGGCAAGGGTCCTGGCGCGAACCCGGGCAAGGGTCCTGGCGCGAACCCGGGCAAGGGTCCCGGCGCGAACCCCGGCAAGGGACCCGGCGCGAACCCGGGCAAGGGTCCCGGCGCGAACCCCGGCAAGGGTCCTGCCGCCGACCCGGGCCAGGGCCCCGGAGACGGAGCGGGCGGCACCTCTCCGCAGGGCGAGGACCCTGCCGGCAACAACGGCACGGTGAAGATCGCGCCGCTCGGCGAGATCGACTCGATCCCGCAGAACACGCCGCACCCCGGTTGCACCTTCCAGGTGGAGTGGTACGGCTTCGACGAGGGCGAGGACATCGTGTCGTCGGTGGGCTTCGCGATGCAGGCCCCCACCGGCGACGTCGGCCTCGAGGTCGACGGGCCGCTCCAGGTGCCCGTGGGCGGGGACCCCGCGTCGGGCGCCGGCACCGACACCGGGCTCGACGGCACGCAGGCCTACACCCTGTCGTTCACCGGCGACCCGCACCCGCAGCAGGGCTACCACGTCAAGCTCACGGTGGCCACGCCCGGCTCCCAGGGCAACGACACCAAGACCAAGGTGTTCTGGGTCGAGCCGTGCGAGGAGCCCGCGCGCTCCGAGGGCGCCTCGGGCGGTGCGGGAAGCACCGAGGCCGGCTCCGGGGTCCTCGACGCGGAGCTGAGCGCCGACGCGGACGCGGCGACGTCCGGCACCGACGTGGGGACGGCCACGGCGACCTCCGCCGACGAGGCCCCCGACACCTCCGACGCCTCCGCGGTGCCGTCCGCGGTGGACGCGGGGGACGGGGGCGTGCTCGCGGACGCCGTCGACTGGGTGCGCTCGCCGCTGCCGCTCCTCGTCATCGGCCTCGGGGTGCTGCTGGCCGCGGCAGGCGTGGTCACGCAGCGCCGTGCGCGCACCCGTGGCTGACCCGCGGCCGCGGTCGGGGGACAGCAGCCGGGGAGGAGTGCTCCTCGCGGTCGCCGGCCTGGTCCTCGTGGGCGGGGGAGCGGCGGCCTGGGTCACGGCCGCTCCCCGGGCCGTGCCGTCCGCGCCACCGGCGGCGACCACGGCCAGCTCGGCCTCCCCGCCGACGGCGACCCCGGCCCTGCGCGAGGCGGTGCCGGCGCCCCGGCGCCCCGGGGCGCCCGTCGAGCTGGTCGTGCCCGCGCTCGGCGTCGCGGCACCCGTCGAGCCCGTGCGGGCGCCCGGTGGGGTGCTCGTGCCGCCGAGCGACCCGCGCCGGCTCGGCTGGTGGGCCGGCGGCGCCCGCCCGGGCGACGCCCGCGGGAGCGCCCTGGTGGCGGGTCACACCGTGCACACCGGGGGTGGCGCCCTCGACGACCTGGAGACGCTGCGACGTGGGGCACCGGTGCGCGTGCGCACCGACCGCGCTCTCCTGCGCTACGAGGTGACGAGCGTGCGCGTCTTCGAGAAGGGCCGCCTGGCGCGGGAGTCGGCCCGTCTCTTCAGCCAGGAGGCCCGGGGTCGTCTGGTCCTGCTGACGTGCGAGGACTGGGACGGGTCGCGCTACCTCGCCAACGTGGTCGTCGTCGCGGAGCCGACCGCCACCCCGTGAGGCCCCGGGGCCTCAGCGAGATCGGCGTACCGCCGCCAGCACGAGCCCGGCCAGGAGGGCACCCAGCGTGCCGAGCACCTCGTCGGCGAGGGTGTCCTCGTAGGCCGTGGCGGCCTCGGTGCCGTGGCGGATGAAGGTGAGCCACTCCCCGGCCTCCCACGCGATGGCCAGCACCGCTCCGATCCCGGTGACCACGAGCACGACCTGCCAGCCGCGCGGCAGCGTGGGGGCGACCAGGAGGCCCAGGCCACCGCACAGCAGGGCCCAGTTGGCGAGGTGGTTGGCGTCGTCCCACCACACGACGGCGTCGTAGAGGTCGAGGCTGTTGCCCGTGACGTCGACCAGGAAGGGCAGCATCACCAGCGTCGTCGCGGCGTACGGCGCAGACGCCCGGTCGGCGGCGGGGCGGCGGCGGGAGGCGAGCCACCAGGCGGCCGGCACCACCAGCATCAGCACGGGGTAGGCCAGCAGCCGTGCACCGAAGGCCTTGCCCTCGAAGCGCTCGATCCCGGGCACCCACTGGGCCACCGCCAGCTGCCCCACCGTGAGCAGCAGCACGAGCACCGGCAGCAGACGGCGGTGGCCGGGGCCGGGGCCGGGGACGGGTGTCGTGGTGGGCGTGGTGGCGGCTGGCATGACGGCATCCTGGCCGGAATAGCGCGCTGGGCGCATGGGTTGGGATACTCAGTACGCATTTCAACTATCTCGCGGCACCAGCAGGTCAGGAGCCCCCGCCATGCAGTCCCAGGTCCAGTCCCAGGTCCAGTCCCAGGTCCAGTCCCAGGTCCAGTCCCAGGTCCAGCCCCAGGTCCAGCCCCAGGTCCAGATCGGCCTCTTCAGCGTCGGCGACGTCACCGCCGACCCCACCACGGGCCGGACCCCCACCGAGCACGAGCGGATCAAGGCCCAGGTGCGGATCGCGCGCAAGGCCGAGGAGGTCGGGGTCGACGTGGTGGCCGTGGGCCAGCACCACAACCCGCCCTTCGTGGCCTCCTCGCCGACGACCACGATGGCCTACATCGCCGCCCAGACCGAGCGGATCCTGCTGTCGACGTCGACGACGCTGATCACGACGACCGACCCGGTGCGCATCGCCGAGGACTACGCGACGCTGCAGCACCTCACCGACGGACGCATGGACCTCATGCTCGGGCGCGGCAACACCGGCCCGGTCTACCCGTGGTTCGGCAAGGACGTGCGCGACGGCATCGAGCTCGCGGTGGAGAACTACGCGCTCCTGCACCGGCTGTGGCGTGAGGACGTCGTCGACTGGCAGGGCCGCCACCGCACCCCGCTGCAGGGCTTCACCGCCACGCCCCGTCCGCTCGACGGCGTGGCGCCCTTCGTGTGGCACGGCTCGATCCGCAGCCCCGAGATCGCCGAGCAGGCGGCCTACTACGGCGACGGGTTCTTCTCCAACCACATCTTCTGGCCCGCCTCCCACACCCGCCAGATGGTCTCGCTCTACCGCCGACGCTTCGAGCACTACGGCCACGGCCGCGCCGACCAGGCGATCGTGGGCCTCGGCGGCCAGGCCTTCATGGCCCGACGCAGCCAGGACGCGGTGCGGCGGTTCCGGCCGTACTTCGACAACGCCCCGGTCTACGGGCACGGCCCCTCGCTGGAGGACTTCACCGCGCAGACCCCCCTCACCGTCGGGTCGCCGCAGCAGGTGCTGGAGCGCACCCTGGGCTTCCGGGAGTACGTCGGCGACTACCAGCGCCAGCTCTTCCTGCTCGACCACGCCGGCCTGCCGCTCGACGACGTGCTCGAGCAGCTCGACCTGCTCGGTGAGATCCTGCCCGACCTGCGGGCCGGCTACGCCGCGATGCGGGCCCCGGGCGTGCCCGACGCGCCCACCCACGCCGCGCGGGTGGCGGCCGCCTCGCCCGCGGGCGAGCCGGCCCGCGAGGAGGTGTCGGCGTGAGCCGGGCGACGCGCCTGGTGGTCGTCAGCGCCGGTCTGTCGGTGCCGTCGTCGACCCGGCTCCTGGCCGACCGGCTCGCGGGGGCCACCGTCGAGGCGCTCGGGGAGGGGGGCGAGGGGCCGGTGGAGGTGACGGTCGTCGAGCTGCGGCCGCTGGCCCACGCGCTGGCCGACCGCCTGCTCGCCGGGTTCGCCGGCGACGAGCTCGGCGCCGCGATCGACGCCGTCGGCGGTGCCGACGCCCTGATCGTCGTCACGCCGGTCTTCGCGGCGTCGTACTCCGGGCTCTTCAAGACCTTCTTCGACGTGCTCGAGCCCGACCTGCTGGAGGGCACCCCGGTGCTCGTGGCGGCCACGGCCGGCACGCCGCGTCACTCGCTGGTGCTCGACCACGCGCTGCGTCCGCTCTTCGGCTACCTGCGCGCCGTGGTCGTGCCGACGGGGGTGTTCGCCGCGAGCGAGGACTTCGGGTCGCCGGACCTGCAGCAGCGCGTGGAGCGCGCGGCAGGTCAGCTCGCGGGCCTGGTCTCGCCCCGGCGCGGGCTCCGAGCCGTGCCCCGGCGCCGCGACGAGCTGGTCGACCCGGTGCCCTTCGTCGAGCGGCTGCGTGCCGCCGGCCAGCTGCCCGGCGGCTGACCGGCCGCCCGTGGGCGACCCGCCGGCCACGCGGGACGCCGCACGGCCCCGCGGCGGGGCCGCGGGGCCGTGCGGTGCGGACGCGCAGGCTCAGTGCTGGTAGGTGCCCTGCACGATGGCCCGCCCGGCGGTCTTGAACGCGAGGTTGAACGAGACCACGGTCGCGCTGGCGTCGGAGTCGACGCCGAGGCTCTCCTCGGTCACCGCGTGCACCACGAAGTAGTAGCGGTGCACCTGGTCGCCCTGCGGCGGGGCGGCGCCGGTGAAGGCCTTGGTGCCCGCGTCGTTGCGGCACATGAAGGCCGAGCCGGGCAGCTCCGCGCCCTCGCGACCGATCCCGGCGGGCAGCTCGGTGCAGTCGGCGGGGAGGTCGACGAGCACCCAGTGCCAGAAGCCCGACGGGGTCGGGGCGTCGGGGTCGAAGCAGGTGATGGTGTAGCTCTTGGTGCCCTCGGGCCCCTGCTCCCACGACAGGTGCGGCGAGGAGTCCCCGGCGGAGGCCACCTGGTCGTCCTTCAGCGGGGCGCCCTGCGTCACGTCGTCGCTGGTCACCGTGAAGGACGGCACCTTCGGCAGCAGCTCGTAGGGGTCCGGGCTCACCGGTCGGTCCAGGGACATGCGTCGTCTCCCATCAGTAGGCGCACCTGCGGCTGTTCCACAGGAGTCGTTCGATGTTCAACCTAGTCCGGCCCCGAACCCAGGTCACCAGCCCGGAGGGGGGAGCGGCGACAATGGGCGCGTGGACGACTTCCCGACCTACCTCTCCGGCCTGCGCCTGCACGATCGGCGCGTCGTCGTCGTGGGGGGCGGGCACGTCGCCCAGCGACGCATCCCGCTGCTCATCGCCGTCGGCGCCCGGGTCGTCGTCGTCTCGCCCGACGTGACCCCCGCGATCGAGGGGCTCGTCGGCGGCGGGGAGGTCACCTGGCACGCCCGGGGCTTCGACGACGCCGACCTCGACGACACCTGGTACGCCGTGGCCGCCACCGACGACCAGGCCGTCAACGAGCGGGTCTCCGCCGCGGCGGAGGCCCGCCGGGTCTTCTGCGTGCGCGCCGACGACGCCATGCAGGCCACGGCCTGGACGCCGGCGGTCGGTCGCCACGACGGCGTGACCGTGGCGGTGCTGGGGCAGCGCCAGCCCCGCCGCTCGGCGCTGGTGCGCGACGAGATCGTCGAGGCGCTCCAGGCCGGCACCCTCGGCGCGGTGCACGAGCGCGGCGAGCGCACCCCGGGCGTCGTCCTGGTCGGCGGCGGGCCGGGGGACCCCGACCTGGTCTCGGTGGCCGGGCGCAAGGCGCTGATGGAGGCCGACGTGGTCGTGGCCGACCGGCTCGCCCCCCGCGAGCTGCTCGGCGACCTGCCGCCCGACGTGGAGCTCATCGACGTCACCAAGCTGCCCCGCGGCCGCGCGGCCGCGCAGGAGGAGATCAACCGGGTCATCGTCGAGCGGGCCCTCGCCGGGCAGCGGGTCGCCCGCTTCAAGGGCGGCGACAACTTCGTCTTCGGCCGCGGCTACGAAGAGGTCATCGCCTGCCGCGAGGCCGGCGTGCCGGTGCGGGTCATCCCGGGTCTCAGCAGCTCCATCGCCGTGCCGGCCGTCGCGGGCATCCCGGTGACCCACCGCGGGGTCGCCCACGAGTTCACCGTCGTCTCCGGCCACCTGCCGCCCGGGCACCCCGAGTCGCTCACCGACTGGAAGGCCCTGGCCCGCCTGCACGGCACGGTCGTCGCGCTCATGGCCGTGCAGAACGCCGGGGCGATCGCCGCCGCCATGGTCGACGGCGGCCGCGACCCCCGCACGCCCGTCGCCGTCGTGTGCGACGGCACGATGCCGGGGGAGCGCACCGTGCTGAGCCGCCTGGGGACCCTGGCCGCCGACCTGGCCGCGCAGGAGGTCAAGCCGCCCGCGATCATCGTCATCGGCCCGGTCGTGGCCGTGGCGCACCCCGAGGCCTACCCCGACGTGCCCCTCGTGCTCGACCGGCCCGACGCCCACACGGTGCCGCCGCGCGGCGACGGCCTGGTCTGATGGCCACGCTGGTCGAGATCGAGGACCCGGCCGACCCGCGGCTGGTCGACTACCGCGACCTGCGCGACGTCGAGCTGCGCAAGGCGCTCGAGGCCGAGCACGGCCTCTTCCTCGCCGAGGGCGAGAAGGTGGTGCGGCGCTCGGTGGAGGCCGGCTTCGAGCCGCGCTCCTTCCTCATGGCGCCGCGGTGGCTCGAGGGCCTCGGCGACGTCCTCGCGACGACCGACGCGCCCTGCTACGTGCTGTCGGAGGCCCTCGCCGAGCAGGTCACGGGATTCCACGTGCACCGGGGCGCTCTGGCGTCCCTCGAGCGGCGTCCGCTGCCCAGCGTCGAGTCGGTGGTGGCCGGGGCGCGCTCGGTCCTGGTGCTGGAGGACCTCGTCGACCACACCAACGTCGGCGCGATCTTCCGCTGCGGCGCCGCGCTCGGCTTCGACGCGGTGCTGCTGGCCCCGCGCTGCGCCGACCCCCTCTACCGCCGCTCGATCAAGGTCGGCATGGGTGCGGTCTTCACCCTGCCCTGGACGCGGGTCGACGACTGGGCCACGGCGCTGCCGCGCCTCTCCGAGCTCGGCTTCACCACCGTGGCCCTCACGCTGGCCGACGACGCCACGGAGGTGGAGCAGGCGGTGGCCGGGCTCGACAAGGTGGCGCTGGTGCTCGGCTCCGAGGGGCACGGGCTCTCGCCGCGGTGGGAGCGTGCGGCCGACCGTCGCGCGGTCATCCCCATGGCCGCCGGCATCGACTCCCTCAACGTCGCCGCCGCCACGGCCGTGGCCTGCTACGTCACGGCGCGCCGCTCCTGACCCTGCCCACCCGACCGGACCCGACGTCCTGGGTGGGAGCGGGCCGTCAGGACCCGGCGGGCCAGTCGAGGGGGTAGTCCTCGACCGCCCGGTCGTGCTCCTTCTGGAGCCGCTTGCGCACCTTGGTGGGCAGCCGGTCGCCGAAGACGGTGCCCCGGGTGTGGTCGGTCTCGTGCTGCAGGCACCGCGCGAGCAGGCCGTCGCCGGTGAAGGTCACGGGCCGGCCGTCGAGACCCTGGCCGGTGACGGTGGCGAGGTCGGGGCGGGCGCACTCGACGAAGGCGCCGGGGAAGGAGAGGCAGCCCTCGTCGGAGTCGTCGAGCTGACGCTCGCGCCCCTCGGGCAGCGTCACCTCGGGGTTGCACACCACGCCGACGGTGCGCTCGCCCCGGGCGTCGGGGCAGTCGAAGACGAAGACCGCCACGTCCTCGCCGATCTGGCAGGCGGCCAGGCCCACGCCGTCCGCGGCGTACATCGTGGCGACCATGTCGGCCACGAGCGCGCGCAGGTCCTCGTCGAAGGACGTGACGGCCTGCTGGGGGCGGTGCATGACCGGCGTGCCCCAGCGCGTGACGGGCCGGACGGTGCCTCCGGTGGGCAGGGGGCCGAAGGGTGCGTGCTCGGGCGGGGCGGTCTGCTCGGACATGGCCTCGATCCTAGGAGCGAGGGCCCGGGGGAGCGGAAACCGCGTGTGACCGGTCGCATGGGACGAGGTGTAGCGCTGGGTGTAACTGCCAGTTACATTTGGCGCATGGACCTGACCAAGAGCTTGCGACCCGGGGGGAAGCACGGCGTCTCCTCCCAGGAGTCGCGCGACCCCATCGGCCTCGCCGTGGCCGCCCTCAACAAGCTGGCGCAGAGCGACCTGATCGACCGCATCGGTCTGCGCCGGCCCGCCGAGCAGGCGGTCTTCACCGCCACCCGCAACGGCTTCAAGACCGCCACCGCGGCCAGTCGCACCTTCGCCCGGGCCGGCTCCCGTGCGACGCCGGGCGTGCGGGTGCCGGCGGCCGCACCGAAGGGCGTCTTCGACCTCACCCCGACCGAGGACGAGCAGATGCTCGTCGACGTCGTCTCGGAGTACGCCGCGGAGGTGCTGCGCCCGGCCGCCACCGAGGCCGACGACGCCTGCGCGGCCCCCGAGCCGGTGCTCAAGGCAAGCCTCGAGATCGGCCTGCCGATCCTCGGCGTGCCCGAGTCGCTGGGCGGCATCTCCGAGGAGCGCTCGGCGATGGCCGGCACCCTCGTGGCCGAGGCGCTCGCGAAGGGCGACATGGGCCTGGCCGTGGCCGCGCTCGCCCCCGGAGCGGTCGCGACCGCACTCGGTCTGTGGGGCAGCGAGGAGCAGCAGCAGACCTACCTGCCCGCCTTCGCCGGCGACGAGGTGCCCGCCGCCGCCCTGGCCCTCACCGAGCCCGCCGTGCTCTTCGACGTGCTCTCGCCGAGCACGACGGCGCGCCGCAGCGGCGAGGGCTTCGTGCTCGACGGCGTCAAGAGCGCCGTGGTGCGTGGCGCCGAGGCCGAGCTCTTCGTGGTGGGCGCGTCGCTGGAGGGCAAGCCGGCCCTCTTCCTCGTGGAGTCCTCGGCCGACGGCCTCGCCGTCGAGGCCGACCCCTCCATGGGCGTGCGCGCCGCCTCCCTCACCCGGCTGAGCCTGTCCGGGGTCTCCGTGCCGGCCGGCGCCCTGCTGGGCTCCGCCGACGGCTCCACCTACACCGAGTGCGTGCGTCTGTCCCGCCTCGCCTGGTGCGCCCTCGCCGTGGGCACCGGCCAGGCCGTGCTCGACTACGTCACGCCCTACGTCAAGGAGCGCGAGGCCTTCGGCGAGCCGATCGCCCACCGCCAGTCGGTGGCCTTCATGGTCGCCAACATCGCCATCGAGCTCCAGGCCATGCGCCTGCTCACCTACAAGGCCGCCGCACGCGCCGCCGCGGGCAAGGACTTCACCCGCGAGGTCGCGCTGGCCCGCCGCTCGTGCAGCGACCGGGGCATGCAGATCGGCCTCGACGGCGTGCAGCTGCTCGGTGGTCACGGCTTCGTCAAGGAACACCCCGTCGAGCGCTGGTACCGCGACCTCCGCGCGGTCGGCGTCATGGAAGGAAGCGTGCTGGTCTGATGATCAACCTCGACGACCCCAAGAAGCTGCGCCCGCTGGCCAGCCAGGCCCACCAGGTCGCCATGAACATGCTGCGACCCATCTCGCGCAAGTACGACCGCGCCGAGCACGAGTACCCCCAGGAGCTCGACATGCTCGCGGCGATGATCGACGGTCTCTCCGAGTCGGGCGCGAGCTCCGGCGCCGGGGCCTCGGGCGTGCGCCGCGACGAGAAGGAGGAGAAGGCCGGCGTCAAGAACGGCACCAACCTGGCCTCGGTCATGTCGATCCAGGAGATGTGCTGGGGCGACGTGGGACTGCTGCTGTCGATGCCCCGCCAGGGTCTCGGCAACTCCGCCATCGCCAGCGTCGCCGACGACGAGCAGCTCGAGCGTTTTGACGGCGTCTGGGCCGGCATGGCCATCACCGAGCCCGGCACCGGCTCCGACTCGGCCAACATCAAGACGACCGCCGTCCTCGACGGCGACGAGTACGTCCTGAACGGCGAGAAGATCTACGTCACCGCCGGTGGCCGCGCCGACCACATCGTGGTCTGGGCGACCCTCGACCGCGACCTGGGCCGGGCCGCGATCAAGTCCTTCGTGGTGCCCAAGGGCACCCCGGGCATGCGCGTCGACCGGCTCGAGCACAAGCTCGGGATCCGCGCCTCCGACACCGCGACGATCATCTTCGAGAACTGCCGGGTGCCGAAGGAGAACCTCCTGGGCTCTCCGGAGGTCGACGTCAAGCAGGGCTTCGCCGGCGCCATGGCGACCTTCGACAACACCCGCCCGCTCGTCGCGGCGATGGCGATCGGCTGCGCCAAGGCCTCGCTCGACCTGACGCGCGACCTGCTCGAGCAGGCCGGCGTCGTCATCGACTACGACCGCCCCGCCGTCACCCAGTCGGCCGCCGCGGCGAAGTTCCTCCAGATGGAGGCCGACTGGGAGGGCGCGCGCCTGCTCACCCTCCAGGCGGCCTGGATGGCCGACAACCGCGAGCCCAACAGCCTGGAGGCGTCGATGGCCAAGGCCAAGGCGGGCCGGGTGGGCTCCGACATCACGCTGAGCTGTGTCGAGCTGGCCGGATCCATCGGCTACAGCGAGGCCGAGCTGCTCGAGAAGTGGTCGCGCGACTCCAAGATCCTCGACATCTTCGAGGGCACGCAGCAGATCCAGCAGCTCATCGTGGCCCGCCGGGTCCTGGGGCTGAGCAGCGCAGAGCTGAAGTGAGCCTGTCCCCGCGACGCCACGGTGGTGCGGGGACACAGCGGAGGCCGCGCACCGGTCGAGGGGGGATCGACGGTGCGCGGCCTCCGTGCGTTACGGGCCGTGCTGGCTCAGGAGGCGGACGACCCGGACGAGCCCTCGTCGGTGACCGGCGCGTCGGCGGTCTTCGGCGGCGCGTGGTCGATGGCCTCCGCGACCACCGCAGGGCTCGGCACCGCGCCGGCGGCGGCGTCGGCGGAGGCCGGCGTGGCCGCCGACTTCGTGGCTGTCGACGTCTGCGGGGCAGCGGCCTTCCCCGCTCCGGCCTTCCCCTCCCCGGCCTTCCCCTCCCCGGCCTTCCCCTCCCCGGCCTTCTTCGCCGCGGACTTCGTGGCCCCGGCCTTCTTCGCCGCGGACTTCGTGGCCGGGGCCTTCTTCGCGGGGGCGGTCTTCGTGGCCGGGGCCTTCTTCGCGGGGGCGGTCTTCGTGGCCGGGGCCTTCTTCGCGGGAGCCGTCGTCGCGGGTGACTCCTCCTGGGTCGCCGCGCGCGTGGGCAGCCTGTCGCCCGGGCCGTCGGCCGGGATCTCGGTGGGCGTCGCGCCGGCCCCCATCGAGGCCGTCCTGGCCACGTCGGCCGGAGTCGCGTCGACGTGCTCGGGGTCGGCTGCGGCATCGATCGAGGTCTCGGGAGCCGCCGAGGCCGCAGTCTTCGCGGCCTTCTTGGCCGGGGCCTTCTTCGCCGGGGCCTTCGTGGCCGGGGCTGCCGGAGTGTCGGACGTCGTGGCGGCCGCGTTCGCGGTGGTGGTCTTCTTCGCGGTGGTCTTCTTCGCGGGGGCCTTTGTCGCGGGGGCCTTTGTCGCCGGGGCCGCCGGGTCGGGCACGGCGGCCTTCGTCGACGCTGTCGGCCTCGCGGAAGCCTTTGCGGTGGGGGTCTTCTTCGCGGGGGCCTTTGTCGCCGGGGCCGCCGGGTCGGGCACGGCGGCCTTCGTCGACGATGTCGGCCTCGCGGAAGCCTTCGTGGCGGCGGTCTTCCCCGCTGCACTTTTCTTCGTGGCAGTCTTCTTCGTGTCGGCCTTCCCCGCCGGCGTCCTCGCGGCGGGGGCCTTCGCGGCCGGCGCGACCGGGTCGCCGGCGACCTTGCCCGAGGCCGCGGGGGTCGGGGCGGGTCCGGCGGGCGCCGAGGTCGGTGCGGGGGCCGCCGCCTCGGTGGGGGCGGGCGCAGTGCCGGCCGCGCCCTTGCGTCCGGGCACCAGAGACGTGACGGTTCCGGCGGCCTTGCCGGCCACGTCGAGCGGCAGCTTGGCCACTCCCTTCACGGCATCTTTCACGCCGCCGGCGGCGCCGGCCGCCGCACCCGCGGCTGCGCTCGTCACCTCGCCGGTGAGGTCCTTGATCTTGCCGAGCTTCTTGCGGGCCACGTGAGCCTCCTGTGGTGTCGGTCGTGCGGTTACCGTCCGGTATACCGCCATCCGACCACCCTCGCCTCACCCCGCGGGCGACCGCCCGACGGGCAGACTGCACCCATGGCTCCGACCGACGCCGGCGCAGAGCGCCGTACCGACCTGATCGTCTCGACCCTGGGCGACGCCTTCGCGCCGCTCATGAAGGCCGACCCGACCGCGTTCCGCGGGAAGTACCGCAAGATGGCCTCCGACCCGCACGCCTTCTACCGCGGCACGGCGTGCCTGTTCTACGCCGACGTCACCGGCGACGGCGAGCACGGGGGCGACCCCTTCAGCGACGAGCGCAGCGGCCGGATCTGGGTCCACGGCGACCTGCACGTGGAGAACTTCGGCACCTACCTCAACTCCGACGGTCGCCTGGTCTTCGACGTCAACGACTTCGACGAGGCCTACCTCGGGCGCTTCGTGTGGGACCTGCAGCGCTTCGCGGCGTCCCTCGCCCTGGTCGGCTGGCAGAAGGCGCTGCCCGAGGACGACGTGCGGCGCCTGATCGGTCGCTACCTGCGGGCCTACCTCGCCCAGGTCGACGAGTACCGCCGCAGCGACGAGGACGACTTCGCCCTGCACCTCGACAACACCGAGGGCCCGATCCACGCCGCGCTGGTCGACGCGCGCCAGCAGCGTCGCGCCGAGCTCCTCGACGCCAACACCCACCGCTCCGAGGGCAGCAGGGTCTTTCTCGACGACCGCTCCGTGCGCCGCCTCGGCCAGGCCGAGCGCCGCAAGGTGGAGCGGGCCTACGCGCTCTACCTCGAGTCCATCCCCGAGGACCGCCGCTCCGACCGGGCGCTCTTCTACGACCTGCGCGACGTCGTCGGCAAGTCGGGCTTCGGCATCGGCAGCGCCGGTCTGCCTGCCTACAACCTGCTCATCGAGGGCGCCAGCCAGGCCCTCGACAACGACGTGATCCTGTCGATGAAGCAGGCCAACGTGCCCGCGATCAGCCGCTTCGTCGACACCAGCGCGGTCGAGTCCTACTTCCGGCACGAGGGCCACCGCACCGTGGTCAGCCAGCGCGCGCTGCAGGTGCACACCGACCCGCTGCTCGGGTTCACCGAGGTCGACGGCACCGGCTACGTCGTCGCCGAGGTCTCGCCCTACGAGGTCGACCTCGACTGGCGCGACCTCACCGAGCCCGACGACATCGCGCACGTCGTCGACCTGCTGGGTCGCGCCACGGCCAAGATCCACTGCGCCTCCGACGAGGACAGCGACCAGGACCTCGTGGACTTCCAGGTCGAGGAGGCGATCGCGGCCAGCCTCGAGGGCCGCCGCCGCGAGTTCACCTCCTGGGTCACCGACTTCGGGCTGTCCTACGCCGACCAGGTGCGCGACGACCACGAGCTCTTCGTGCGGGCCTTCCGCGAGGGCCGGATCGGCGTCTCCTCGACCTGATCCGCCCCGGCGTCCGCCCCGACGCCGTCGGCGTCGGGGCCGCGGTCGTTCAGCGCGCGACGATCCCGGCGCCGGCGGACGGCGTGGCCACCAGGTGGGCCGGCGCCCGGAAGCCGTCGGCCACGAAGCGGGCGTCGATCGCGCGGGCGACGGCCTCGACACGGTCGGCGGGCACCACGGCCACGCTCGAGCCTCCGAAGCCGCCACCGGTCATCCGCGCGGCCAGCGCACCGGCCTGCACCGCGGTCTCGACCGCGGCGTCGAGCTCGGGGCAGGAGATCTCGAAGTCGTCGCGCATCGAGACGTGGGAGGCCAGGAAGCAGCGTCCGACCTGACCCCAGTCGCCCGCGGCGAGGGCGTCGACCACCTCGGTGACCCGGGCGATCTCGGTGACGACGTGGCGCGCGCGTCGGCGCAGCCGCTCGTCGTCGAGGAGCTCCACGGCCTCCGCGGTGGTCTCGCGCAGCGTGGGCACGCCGAGGCGGCGCGCGGCCTCCTCGCAGTCGGCGCGGCGCGAGGCGTAGCCGCCGTCGACGAGCGCGTGGCTGACCCGCGTGTCGGTGACCAGCAGCACGAGGTCGGCCGCGGCCAGGGGGAGGGCGACGTCGCGGGTCGAGCCGTCGGCGAAGTCGACGAGCAGCGCCGTGCCCGCGGCGGCGTGGACCGAGACGGTCTGGTCCATGCCTCCGGTCGGGGCGCCGACGACCTCGGTCTCGGCGCTGATGGCCGCGGCGACCAGGCGTCGTGCGCCCTCGGGGTCGAGGCTCACCCCGAGGAGCGACAGCGCCGCTGCCCCCACCGAGCACTCCAGTGCCGCCGAGCTCGACAGCCCGGCGCCGAGGGGCACGGTGGAGTCGACGAGGACGTCGAGGCCCGTGACGTCGAGGCCGTCGCGGCCCAGCGCCCACACCACGCCCACGGCGTAGCCGGCCCAGCCGGCGTCGAGGTCGGGACCCAGGTCGGCCAGGCGGCCCTCCCACAGCCCCTCGGCCTGCAGGCTGCCGACCCGCAGCCGGCCGTCCTCGCGGGGCCGCACCGCGGCGTAGGTGGCGTGGGGCAGGGCCACCGGGAGCACGAGGCCGGCGTTGTAGTCGGTGTGCTCACCGATGAGGTTGACCCGGCCGGGCGCGCGGGCGACCACCGTCGGCTCCGCGCCGAAGCGAGCGGTGAACGCGGCCGTGAGGGTCGTGGCGAGCGCCTCGGGGGCGCCGGGGTCCAGGAACGACATGGGCGTCAGCCTATGGGAGCGCAAACATGTCCGGTGACCCCTCGCCGGCCCGGTCCCCGGGGCTGCGCGACATACTGGCTCGATGGACGAGCAGCTGATCGACCTGGCCCACCAGATGTTCGACCTGGCCCGCGAGGGCCACACCGAGCGCCTGGTGGCCTACGTCGAGGCCGGCGTGCCGGTTGACCTCACCGACGCCGCGGGCAACACCCTGCTCATGCTCGCCGCCTACCACGGCCACGCGGTCACGACCTCGGCCCTGGCCGCTCGGGGTGCCGACGTGGACCGGCTCAACGACCGGGGTCAGTCCCCCCTCGCCGGGGCGGTGTTCAAGGGCGAGGACGACGTGGTCGCGGCCCTGCTCGCCCTCGGGGCCGACCTGGACGCCGGGAGCCCCACCGCGCGGGCCACGGCCGAGATGTTCGGCCGCGACCTCGGGTAGGGGCCCGCACCGCGCCCGGTCCCGGACCCGTCGTCGGCACCGGCGCGTAGCATCGCGCCCCGTGCGCTTCCTCTCCGACGCGGCTCCGCCGTACGACCTGACCTACGACGACGTCTTCATGGTGCCCCGCTCCTCGGCGGTGGCCAGCCGCTACGACGTCGACCTCGCCACCGACGACGGCACCGGCGCCACCCTGCCGCTGGTGGTCGCCAACATGACCGCCATCGCCGGCAAGCGGATGGCCGAGACCGTGGCACGTCGCGGCGGTCTCGTGGTCGTGCCCCAGGACATCCCGATCCCGGTGGTGGCCGACGTGGTGCGCTACGTCAAGGAGCGCCACCACGTGCTCGACACCCCCATCGTGCTCGGGCGCCACCAGACGGTGGCCGAGGCGCTGTCGCTGATCCCCAAGCGCGCGCACCGCGCCGCCGTCGTGGTCGAGGACGGGCGTCCCGTGGGTGTCGTCTCGGAGGCCGACTGCACCGACGTCGACCGCTTCGCCCAGGTGGGCGACGTGATGAACACCGAGCCGGTCACCATCGCCGCGGGCAGTGACCCGCGTGCGGCCTTCGACGCCATCGACCGGGCCCGCGCGGCCGTGGCCGTCGCGGTGCACCCCGACGGCACCCTCGCCGGCGTGCTCACCCGCACCGGGGCGCTGCGCGCCACCGTCTACACCCCGGCCGTGGACGCGACTGGCGGTCTGCGGATCGCCGCGGCCGTCGGCGTCAACGGCGACGTGGCCGGCAAGGCCGCCGACCTGCTGGCCGCGGGCGTGGACTGCCTCGTCGTCGACACCGCCCACGGCCACCAGGACCGCATGGTCGACGCGCTGCGCGCCGTGCGGGCGCTCTCACCGCAGGTGCCGGTGGTGGCCGGCAACGTGGTGTCGGCTGAGGGCACCCGGGCGCTGGTCGAGGCCGGCGCCGACGTCGTCAAGGTCGGTGTGGGTCCCGGCGCCATGTGCACCACCCGGATGATGACCGGGGTGGGGCGCCCGCAGCTGAGCGCGGTGCTCGACTGCTCGGCGGCCGCGCGCGGCCTGGGGGCCCGGGTGTGGGCCGACGGCGGCGTACGCCACCCGCGCGACGTGGCGCTGGCGCTGGCGGCCGGCGCCTCGAGCGTGATGATCGGCTCCTGGTTCGCCGGCACCCACGAGTCGCCGGGCGACCTGGTGACCGACTCCGACGGCCGGGCCTACAAGGTCTCCTTCGGCATGGCCTCCGCGCGCGCCGTGGCCCACCGCACCTCGACCGAGTCGGCCTTCGACCGCGCCCGCAAGGGGCTCTACGAGGAGGGCATCTCCTCCTCGCGGATGTACCTCGACCCGGCCCGTCCGGGGGTGGAGGACCTCATCGACCAGATCTGCTCGGGCGTGCGCTCGGCGTGCACCTACGCCGGGGCCGCGTCGCTGGCCGAGCTGCGTGAGCGCGCGGTCATCGGCGTGCAGTCGGCCTCGGGATACGCCGAGGGGCGCCCGCTGGCCACCAGCTGGTGACCTGCGGGCGCCCCTGACGCCCTCGTCGTGCCGCGGGTGCCGCTCGTCAGGCGCCCGGGGTGCGCACCGGGTCGGACACCGGGTCGGCCACCGGGGCGGACGCCGCGTCGGGGTCCTTCTCGGTGGAGAGCACGAAATCGTCGCCGTGCTCGGTGACGCCGGCGACCACGGCGCTCTCGACCGCCTCGACGGCGTACTGGCGGCGGACCACCAGCGGGTCGGTCGAGAGGTCCTTCACCAGCGAGACCGCCAGTCCGATCATGACGACGACGAAGGGCAGCGCCGCCACGATCGTGATGGTCTGCAACCCGGTGAGGGCGTCGTCGCCGCCCACCAGCAGCATCACCGCGGCGACGGCACCGGTGGCCACGCCCCAGAAGACCACCGTGGGTCGGCGCGGCTCGGTCGTGCCGCCCTCCGAGAGGGTGCCCATGACGATCGAGGCGGCGTCGGCGCCGGAGACGAAGAAGATCGCCACCAGCACCATCACGACGACGCTGGCCACCGTGGCCAGGGGGAACTGGTCGAGGGTGGAGAAGAGCTGCGACTCCGCCGCGCCGTCGCCGAAGACGTCGATCCCGCTGTCCTGCAGGTCGATGGCCGTGCCGCCGAAGACGCAGAACCACAGCAGGCTGACCGCGCTCGGCACCAGCAGCACCCCGGTGACGAACTGGCGGATGGTGCGACCGCGCGAGATGCGGGCCAGGAACATGCCGACGAAGGGGGTCCAGGACACCCACCACGCCCAGTAGAAGACCGTCCAGGACTGCAGCCACTCCTGCGTCTCGGCCCCCTCGGCGCCGGTGCGGGCGGCCATCATCGGCAGGTCGCCGACGTAGCTGCCGATCGAGGTCGGCACCAGGTTGAGGATGAAGACGGTCGGGCCGACGACGAAGACGAAGAGCGCCAGCGCCACCGCGAGCACCATGTTGATGTTGGAGAGCCACTGGATGCCCTTGGCCACGCCCGAGACGGCCGAGAGCACGAACGCCACGGTGAGCACCGCGATGATGCCCACCAGCACGCCGTTGCCGACCGGACCGATGCCGGCGACGATCTCGAGCCCGCTGCGGATCTGGATCGCGCCCAGGCCGAGGGAGGCGGCGGAGCCGAAGAGCGTGGCGAAGATCGCCAGCATGTCGATGACCTTGCCGCCCTTGCCGCGGGCGTGACGGCCCAGCAGCGGCTCGAAGGCGGCGGAGACCAGCTGCACGCGGCCCTTGCGGTAGACGCCGTAGGCGATGGAGAGGCCGACGACGGCGTAGATCGCCCACGGGTGCAGGGTCCAGTGGAACATCGTGGTGGCCAGCGCCGTCTGGGCGGCCTCGGGGTTGCCCGCCTCGCCGGTGCCCGGGGGAGGGGTGGTGAAGAAGGTGAGCGGCTCGCTGACGCCGTAGAACATCAGGCCGATGCCCATGCCGGCGCTGAACATCATCGCGATCCACGAGATGGTCCGGAACTCGGGCTCGTCGTCGTCACGGCCCAGGGGGATCCGGCCGTACTTGCCCAGGGCCAGCCACAGCACGAACACCACGAAGGAGCTGGTGGTCAGCACGAACAGCCAGCCGGTGTTGGTCATCACCCAGGTCAGCGCGTCGCTGGAGGCCGAGGCCAGGGAGTCGGTGCTGACGAAGCCCCAGACCAGGAACGCGACGGCCAGGGCGGCGGTGACGCCGAAGACGGCCTTGTCCAGGCCGGGGCGGGCCGGGCGCCCCTCCTCGACCGGGCGGTCGAGGGCGGGGTGGGTCTCGACGTGCTGCGGGATCACGGCCCCCGTGGGGGACTCGAACGCGTCGCGGGCGCGCGGGGCGCGCTCGGTCTCCGCTGGTGTCGGCGTGGACTTCGGTCGCTCTTGCTGTGTCGTCACGGGTCTCGGCGCGGGGACGCCGCCTCCTCGGTCGATCGGGGCACTGGGACGGGCCCGACCCGCGCGGGGCGCGAGAATCGGACATTCGACCATGTCAGGCCGCGTGCTGCGAGCACAACCCGGCTCACCCCTGCGGGCGATGTCCGACCGGTGACGTCCGGTCAGCGGATGCCGGCGACCGGCCCGCGCCGGTGCCCCGGGGGTGTCAGCCGCGCGAGCTGCGCTCCGTGCGGCCCCGCACGATGCCGATGAAGGTCTGGATGCGCTCGTCGTCGCGGTCCAGCCGCCACGCCAGGCCCACCCGGGTCGGGGGGAGGTCGACGACGGGCCGGTAGGCGGTGTCCTTGCGTCGCAGCAGCCGCGCGACCGACATCGGCGCCAGCAGCACCCCCGTGCCGGCGGCCACGGTCTCCACCGCCTCGGGCAGGCTCATCACCGGCCACGCCAGCTGCGGCGCCTCGGGCCGCCAGCCGCTCACGTGGGGCCGCACCAACTGCTCCTCGGCCAGGTCGGCCAGCTCCACCTCGTCGACGGCCGTCACGACGTGCTCGTGGCCGACCACCACGACCGGCACCTCTTCGTAGAGCGGGATGCAGTGCAGCACGTCGCGGTCGACGGGCAGCCGCACCAGCGCCATGTCGAGCGTGCCGTCGCGCAGCCCCTCCTCCTGCTCCGGCTCCTCCACCGGCACCAGCTCGAGCGGCACGCGGGAGCGGCGGCGCCACGTCTCGGCCCACTTGTCGGGGGTGGCCCCGGTGACGAAGCCGACGCGGAAGGGGGTGGTCATGGGCCCGAGGGTACGGGTCAGCCGCTGGCCCCGAACTGCTCGACCCTGATCCCCGTCGCGCGCATCCCGGCCTCTCCGAGCAGCCGGGTGGCGAAGGAGGCGAACCCGGCCGAGCCGCACACGTAGGCCCGGTCGACACCCTCCACCAGGTCGCGCACCTCGTCGACGTACGGCGGGGCCGCCACCCGCACCGACCCGTCGGCGCCGGTGAGGTTCTCGCGCGTCAGCGCCACGAGCGCGCCGGCGGCGCCCAGCTCCTCGGCGTAGGGCAGGGCGCCGCGGGTGCGCCCGACCGCGACGACGCGGAGCCGGTCGGACACCCCGAGCCGCCGGGCGTGGCGCAGCATCGCCACGGCCGGCACGACGCCGGTGCCGCCGACGACGCACACGGCCGGCACGAGGTCGCCGGCCCCGCCCCAGGTGAACCAGCCGCCGATCGGCCCCCGCAGCTCGAGCACGTCGCCGACCTCGAGCACCTCGTGGAGGAAGCCGGAGACCTCACCGCCGGGCAGGTGTTCGACCAGCAACTCCAGGAGCGGGTCGCCCGGGTCGGAGGCCACGGAGTAGGACCGCTGGGCGGTGTAGCCGTCGTCGGCGCGCAGGCGGACCACGTAGTGCTGCCCGGGGAGGTGGTCGACGCGGTCGGCGACCTCGAGGCGCACCCGCAGCAGCGCCGTGCCCTCGTGCACGACCTCCACCACGCGGCCGGTCGTCCAGCGACCGACCGGGGCGGCCGCGGCGGAGCCGGTGCTCACGGGTCGCCCTGGTAGCGCTGCTCCAGCCACGGGTCGCCGCGGTCGTGGTAGCCGTTGGTCTCCCAGAAGCCCGGGCGGTCACGGTCCATGAGCTCCAGGCGGGTGACCCACTTGGCCGACTTCCAGAAGTACAGGTGGGGCACCAGCAGCCGCACCGGGCCGCCGTGCTCGGCCGGCAGCGGACGGCCCTCGTGCTCCCAGACCACCCACGCCCTGCCGCCGCGCAGGTCCGCCAGCGGCAGGTTGGTGGTGTAGCCGGTCGTGGCGTGCGCCATCACGTGGGTGGCGGACGCCGTGGGGCCGGCGGCGTCGAGCAGCACGTCGACGGAGACGCCGGTGAAGCTGGTCCCCAGCATCGACCAGGTCGTCACGCAGTGGATGTCCCCGTCGTACGTCGAGCCCGGCAGCGCGCGCAGCTCCTCCCAGCTCCACGTGGTCGACCGCTCGACCTCGCCGTCGACGGTCAGCGACCAGCGGGCGGGGTCGACGACGGGAGCGACCTCGGCGGTGAGCACCGGCCAGTCGCGGCCGGTGTCGTACTGCCCCGGGGGCAGGCGGTCGGGACGGCCCCGGCGCGGGCGGCCGCTGAAGCCTCGGGTGACGGGCACGGGTGCTCCTCGGACGGGTCGTGGGACGGCGAGCAGGCCCCATCCTGCCCCGCCGCCCCACGCCCGCGCCGGTGGGCTCAGCCGCCGGCGGGCACGACGTAGACCACGACCTCCTCCAGGACGTCGGTGCCGCGCACGAAGTCCAGCTCGGCAACCTCCGCCCCCACGACGAGGTCGGCGGTGCTCCCGCTGTCGTCGCCGCCGCGGCGGCGGTCCACGACGCCGTCCTCCTCGTCCCCGTCGTCGTCCCCGTCGTCCTCGGAGTCGTCGTCGGAGTCGTCGTCGGAGTCGTCGTGGTCCTCGTCACGGGTCTCGAGCTCGATCTCGGTGTCGTCGGTCACCAGCCCGGTCAGCGTGTCGGTCCCGGAGCCGACCACGAGCTCGCCCGTGACGGCGTCGAAGGAGACGATCGCCCCGACGAGGTCGTCCTCGTCCTCGTCGTGGTGGCCGTCGCCGTCCCGGTCGCCGTCGCAGGCGTCGTCGCCGTGGTCGTCGCCGTCCTCGTCGAGACGTCCGTCGTCGTCGGAGTCCTCCTCGCCGTCGGGCGTGCCGTCGTCGTCGGAGTCGGAGTCGTCGGAGCCGAGCCCGAGCTCGTTCTCGTCCTCGTCGGCGACGCCGTCGGAGTCGGAGTCGTCGTCGTCCTTGGCGCAGGGCTCGCGGGCGTCGTCCTCGTCCTCGTCGGCCACGTCGTCGCCGTCGGTGTCCTCGTCGCCGTCGAGCGTGCCGTCGTCGTCGCTGTCGTCGTCGCGCGGGTCGGAGCCGCGCGCCGTGCCGCGCAGCTCGTCGGCGTCGTCCTGGCCGTCGCCGTCGGTGTCCTCGTCGCGCGGGTCGGTGCGCTCCTGCGACTCGCGACGGTTGCTGAGGCCGTCCTTGTCGGCGTCGCCGCGGGCGTCACCGGCCTCGGTCGGGTCGAAGCCGTGACGGCGCTCGTAGCGGTCGGACATGCCGTCGCCGTCTCGGTCGCGCGGGGCGGCGTCGGCGGTGGTGGCGAGGCCGGAGACGGCGAGGACGGCGACCGCGGTCGCCGCCAGGCTGCGGGGGATCGGCATGGGGGAGCCTTCCGGGGAGTGTCGCTGGACAGGGGGCCCCCCTCCCGGTCGGCCCCGCCCGGCCCAGGGTGAGGACTTCTCCGGCAAAGCCTCACCCCGGTGCCGCCCGGGGTGGCGCGGCGCTCAGCCGTCGAGCGCCCGGCGCACGCGGGGTGCGACCTCCGTGCCGAGCAGCTCGATGCCGTGCAGGAGGTTGTCGTGCGCGAGACGGATGTTGGTCATCTGCAGCGAGATCCGGTCGACGCCGCCGAGGTCGGCGTCGATGCGCAGCATCTTCTGCGCCACCGTCTCGGGGGAGCCGATCAGGAAGGCCCCGTCGGGGGCGACCGTGGCGTCGTACTGCGCGCGTCCCGGGGCACCGAACCCGCGCTCGCGACCGATCTTGGTGAACATCTCCTGCCAGCCGGGGTAGAAGTCGTCGGCGGCCTGCTCGTCGCTGTCGCCGACGAAGCCGAAGCAGTGCAGCCCCACCTTGAGGGTGGCCGGGTCGTGGCCGGCGCGGCGCCCGGTCTCGCGGTAGAGGTCGACCAGCGGCTTGAACCGCGCGGGCTGCCCGCCGATGATCGCCACCATCAGCGGCAGGCCCAAGCCACCGGCGCGGGCGAAGGACGACGGGGTGCCGCCCGCGCCGACCCAGATCGGGAAGGGGTCCTGCACGGGCCGGGGGTAGACGCCCTGGCCGGTCAGGGCGGGACGGTGCCGGCCCGACCAGGTCACGTGGGGCTGCTCGCGCAGCCGCAGCAGCAGGTCGAGCTTCTCGGCGAAGAGCGAGTCGTAGTCGTCGAGGTCGAGGCCGAAGAGCGGGAAGGACTCCACGAAGGAGCCGCGCCCGACGACGAGGTCGATGCGACCACCGGAGACCAGGTCGAGGGTGGCGAACTCCTGGAACACCCTGACCGGGTCGCTGGCGCTGAGCACCGTCACGGCGCTGTTGAGCCGGATGTCACGCGTGCGTGCCGCGGCGGCGGCCAGCAGCACGGCCGGTGCGGAGTCGAGGTACTCGCTGCGGTGGTGCTCCCCGATGCCGTAGCTGTCGAGGCCGACCTGGTCGGCCCGCTCAACCTCTTCCAGCAGGTGGGCGACCCGCTCCTGGGGACCGATCTCGCGACCGGTGTCGGGGTCGGTGACCACCGAGACGAAGCTGTCGATGCCGATCTTCACGCCGGGACCTCTCCTGCTGCTGCGACGACGACCTTGCCCACCACGTGGCCGTCCTCGACCAGGCCGTGGGCCCGTCGCAGCGTAGCGGCGTCGAGCGGCGACAGGACGGTGGTGGCGGTGGAGCGCACACGTCCGGCGTCGACGAGGTCGGCGACGCGGTCGAGGAGGTCGTGCTGGCTGCGCTGCTGCTCGCCGCCGGTCAGCGCGCGGGTGAACATCAGCTCCCAGTGCACCGAGAGGCTCTTGGGCTTGAGCGCGGCGATGTCGAGGACCTCGGGGTCGTCGATGGCGACGATCTCGCCGAAGGGGTCGAGGACCTCGGTGTAGAGCTCGAGCTGGCCGGGCTGCTCGACGCGGCTGGTGAAGACCCAGGCGACGCCGTCGGGAGCGGCGAGGCGCACCTGGTCGAGCAGGTCGTCGGCTCGGTGGTCCACCACGGCCGCTGCGCCCAGCTGCTCCACCCAGGCCCGGGACTCGGCCCGTGACGCCGTGGCCACCACCCGCACACCGGGCAGCAGCTCGCGCACCAGCTGGAGCACCATCGAGCCGACGCCGCCGGCGGCTCCCGGCAGCAGCAGCGTGCCCTGACTGGCCTCGTGGAGGCGGAGCTTGTCGAAGAGGCCCTCCCAGGCGGTGATCGCGGTCAGCGGGAGGGCGGCCGCCTCGGCGAACCCGAGGGTGGAGGGCTTGCGCCCCACGAGGCGCTCGTCGACCGCCTGGAGCTCGGCGTCGGAGCCCTGCCGCATCAGGTGGCCGGCGTAGTAGACCTCGTCGCCGACCGCGAAGAGCTCGACCTCGGAGCCGACCTCGACCACCACGCCCGCCGCGTCGTAGCCGAGCACGCGCACCCCGTCGGGACGCTCGTCGGCGCGGTCGTCGGGGATCGCGCCGCTGCGCACCTTGGTGTCGACGGGGTTGACCGACACCGCCCGCACCTCGACGAGCAGGTCGCGCGGGCCCACCTCGGGGCGGGGCAGCTCGACGTCGACGAGCGACTCGGGGTCGGTGACCGGGAGGCACCGACGCAGTCCGACGGCGCGCATGGTCGCACCGGGAGCGGTCGTGCCGGGCGTGGTGCCGGGCGCGCTCGAGGGGTCGGGGGTGACGGCGGGGCTCTGTTCGCTCATGGCCCCGAGGATGCCCGGCGGCCGGTGAGCGCGGGTCAGCCGCCCGTCGTGGCCGGGGCCCGCCGGGTGCGCGAGCGGCGGGGTGCGACGGCCTCCGGGGCGATCAGCACGGGGCAGGTGGCGTGGTCGAGCACGGCCCGGGCGACCGGCCCGAGGTGCGACCCGACCGGCAGGAGGTGGTGCCGCCGGCCGACCACGACGAGGCCGGAGCGGCCCGCCGCGTCGAGCAGGGCCTCGACCGGCGGCTCGGGGCGCACGTGGAGCACCACCGGCACCTCGGGGAAGCCCGCGCGCAGGGGCTCGACGGCCCCCTCCAGCTCCCGGCGTGCGCGGCCCTCCCAGTCGGCGCGCACGGTGGTGTCGATGACGGGGGACCAGAGCCCACGGGCCCACCAGGAGTGCACCACCCGCAGGCTCGACCCGCGCTCGCGGGCCAGCTCGAAGGCCGTGCGCAGGAGCGGCTCGGCCTCGCCCGCGTCCTGCACGCCCACGGTGACCACCGAGGCCGCGCCGGCCGGGGGCCGTCGCCAACCGGTGGGCACCGAGGCGACGGGCACCGCGGCCCTGGCCGCCACTCCGTTGAGCGTGGAGCGGGTCAGCACGTGGTGCAGCCGACTGGTCGTGCGTCGCTCGAGCACCAGGAGGGCGCCACCGCGCCCCTGGTCGACCAGGTCGTGGACGAGCCCGCCGGAGTCCAGGCGCTCGCCGGTGACGACCGTGCCGGGCCCCCCGAGGTCGCGCGCCAGCCGGACGGCGCTGCTGACGGTGTCGTCGGCGGCGGCGTAGACGTCGGCGAGGAGCTCGGGGTAGCCGTTGGCCGCCCCCGCACGCACCACGTGCACGACGTGGACGGGGGCGTGGTGGCGCTCGGCCTCCTGCACCGCGAAGGCGACCGCGCCGGCAGCGCCCTCGGCGCCGACGGCCACGACGACGGTGTCGCCGGGCCGGCCGGGCGCGGTCTGGTCGGTGGGGCGGGTGCTGTCCATGGTGGCGGGTCCTCCCGGGTCGGTGACGGGCCTGTCCCGTCACCCCCACGCTCCTCGCGCACCGCCCGTCGCGGACCTGTCCCAGGGCCCCGGTCCGCGGGACCTTCGCCCCTGCGGGTCGGGGGCCGGCCGCGGCAGGCTCGCAGCATGGACACAGCCAGCGCACCGACCGGGCCGGCGGCTGCCGGCGAGCTCACGAGCGAGGAGTGCTGGGAGCGGCTGGCCCGGCACGAGCTGGGACGTCTGGCCTACCGGCTGGTCGACGAGGTCCACCTGGTGCCGATCAACTACGTCGTCGACGACGGGGCGCTGCTCTTCCGCACCGCGGCCGGCGGCAAGCTCCTCGCGGCGGCCCTGCACTCGGAGGTGGCGCTCGAAATCGACTGGCACGACACGTCGTCGGCGTGGTCGGTCGTGGCCCGCGGACGGCTGCGCCGCCTCGACGAGCGCGAGGAGCACCGGCTCGACGCGGAGGTGCGCCAGAGCTGGCTGGAGGGCCCGACGTACGACGTCGTGGAGCTGCGCCCCACCGTGGTGACGGGCCGCTCCTTCCAGCTGCGGGCCAGGCCCGCGGAGCTGGCCGACGCCGACTGAGCCGGCTGCCCCACCGACGGCACGGAGCCGCAGGTCCGAGGACCTGCGGCTCCGTGGTGGTGCTGGGGTGGCGCTGGGATCGTGCTGGGGTCGTCGCTCAGTCGAGGTCGAAGCGGTCGAGCTCCATGACCTTGGTCCAGGCCTTGACGAAGTCGCCCACGAACTTCTCCCGCGCGTCGTCGGCGGCGTAGACCTCCGACAGCGCCCGCAGCTGCGAGTTGGACCCGAAGATCAGGTCGACCGGCGTGGCGGTGAAGCGCACCTCGTCGGTGGCGACGTCGCGGATCTCGTAGACGTTCTCCTCCGACTCCGAGGCCTTCCAGCGGGTCCCGGGGGACAGCAGGTGGGTGAAGAAGTCGTTGGTGAGCACGCCGGGCCGGTCGGTGAGCACGCCGTGGGCGGTGCCGCCGACGTTGCCGCCGAGGGCGCGCAGACCGCCCACCAGCACGGTCATCTCGGGCGCGGTGAGGTCGAGCATGTAGGCGCGGTCGACCAGGAGCACCTCGGGCTGGGTCTTCTCCCCGGGGCGCAGGTAGTTGCGGAACCCGTCGGCGCGCGGCTCGAGCACCCGGAAGGAGTCGGTGTCGGTCTGCTCCTGGGTGGCGTCGGTGCGACCGGCGCGGAACGGCACGGTCACTTCGACCCCGGCGTCGGCGGCGGCCTTCTCCACCGCGGCGGAGCCGGCGAGCACGATGAGGTCGGCCAGCGAGACCTGGGCCCCGCCCGCGGCGTTGAAGTCGCTGCGGACGCCCTCGAGCACGCCGAGCACGCGCTCGAGCTGCTCGGGCTGGTTGACCTCCCAGCCGCGCTGCGGCTCGAGGCGGATGCGGGCCCCGTTGGCTCCGCCGCGCTTGTCGGTGGAGCGGAAGGTCGCGGCCGAGGCCCACGCGGTGGCGACGAGCTCGGAGACCGTCAGGTCGGTGGCCAGCACCGCCTGCTTGAGGCGGGCGACGTCGGCGTCGGAGACCAGCGGGCCCTCGACGTCCGGCACGGGGTCCTGCCACAGCTGCGGCTCGGCGACCTCGGGGCCGAGGTAGCGGCTGATCGGGCCCATGTCGCGGTGCAGCAGCTTGTACCAGGCCTTGGCGAAGGCCAGCGCGAACTCGTCGGGGTTCTCCAGGAAGCGACGCGAGATCTTCTCGTACGCCGGGTCCACGCGCAGCGCGAGGTCGCTGGTGAGCATGGTGGGCTTGCGCCGGGGGGCGTCCTCGGTCGGGCCGGGGATGACGTCCTCGGCGTCCTTGGCCACCCACTGGTAGGCGCCGGCGGGGCTCTTCTCCAGCTCCCACTCGTAGCCGAACAGGAACTCGAAGTAGTCGTTGCTCCACTGCACCGGGGTGCGGGTCCAGGTGACCTCGAGGCCCGAGGTGATGGCGTCGACGCCCTTGCCGGAGCCGAACTGGCTCTTCCAGCCCAGGCCCTGCTCCTCCAGCGGAGCGCCCTCGGGCTCGGGGCCCACGAGGTCGGCGTCGCCGGCTCCGTGGGTCTTGCCGAAGGTGTGGCCGCCGGCGATGAGGGCGACGGTCTCCTCGTCGTTCATCGCCATGCGGGCGAAGGTCTCGCGGATGTCGCGGGCCGAGGCCAGCGGGTCGGGGTTGCCGTTGGGGCCCTCGGGGTTGACGTAGATCAGGCCCATCTGCACGGCGCCGAGCGACTCGTGGAGCTCGCGCTCGCCGGTGTAGCGCTCGTCGCCCAGCCAGGTGTCCTCGGGTCCCCAGAAGATCTCCTCGGGCTCCCAGACGTCCTCACGGCCGAAGCCGAAGCCGAAGGTCGGCAGGCCCATGTCCTCGAGGGCGACGTTGCCGGCGAGGACCAGCAGGTCGGCCCAGGAGACCTTGGTGCCGTACTTCTGCTTGACGGGCCACAGCAGGCGGCGGGCCTTGTCGAGGTTGGCGTTGTCGGGCCAGCTGTTGAGCGGAGCGAAGCGCTGGCCGCCGTCGCCGGCGCCGCCGCGACCGTCGTAGATGCGGTAGGTGCCGGCGGCGTGCCAGCTGAGGCGGATCATCAGACCGCCGTAGTGGCCGAAGTCGGCGGGCCACCAGTCCTGCGAGGTGCGGAGCACCTGGGTGACGTCCTGCTTCAGCGCGTCGACGTCGAGGCCGGCGAAGGCCTGCTTGTAGTCGAAGTCCTCGCCCAGCGGGTTGCTCTTGGTCGAGTGCACGTGCAGGACCGACAGGTCGAGGGAGTTGGGCCACCAGTCCTTGAGGCCGTGCGGGCGTCCGCCGGTCGTCGGGGTGGGGGAGTCGATGACCGGGTTCTCGCTCTCGCTGCCCTGCGCGGTGGCGCCGTCGTGCATGACGGGGCAGCCCTGCTCGGCCTTGCGGTCGACGCCCTGGGGGCTGACCGGGGCGGTGTCGCCCTGCGCGGCGCTCTGGTCCTGGTTGTCGCTCATCTGGAACCTTTCGGGAGTGGCGGTCACTGAGGTGATGGCTGGTGGTGGTGGCTGCTGATCGGGGTCAGGCGGGGCGCGCGGCCGCGCACGCGGGGCAGGTGCCCCAGTAGACGACCTCCGCCTCGTCGACCTCGAAGCCGTGGTCGTCGGAGGCGGTGAGGCACGGCGTGTGGCCCACGGCGCAGTCGACGTCGCCGATGGCGCCGCAGCTGCGGCACACGACGTGGTGGTGGTTGTCGCCCACGCGCGCCTCGTAGCGCGCGACCGAGCCCGAGGGCTGGATGCGGCGCACGAGGCCGGCGCCGGTGAGCGCGCGCAGGACGTCGTAGACCGCCTGGTGGGAGACCTCGCCGAGGTCGGCCCGCACGGCGCTGATGAGGGTGTCGGTGTCGGCGTGGGGACGCTGGTGCACCGCGGCCAGGACGGACACCCGCGGCCTGGTGACCCGCAGCTGCGCAGCGCGCAGCCGGTCCTCGACGGTGGGTGAGGTGCTCATGCGCCTACTCTGGCGGCTTTTCTGGATCGAATCAAGATCTGGAGGCCGGTCGGCGTGTCCTCGGTCCCGACTCCGCAGGACCTTGGTCCCGACTCCGTGGCAGGTCCTACGCCGGGCGCCCCACCCGCCGATCGGGGCGTCGAGGGCACGCGAGGGCGGCCCGGGAGGAGACACCAGCCATGCGGCAGCAGCGGATCAGGCCCACCGGGGTCGAGCACACCTTCGCCGAGGACCGGATCATCGTGTCGAAGACCGACACCCGGGGTCTGATGACCTACGTCAACCAGCTCTTCGTGGAGATGAGCGGCTACGAGGAGGCCGACCTCGTCGGTCGCCCGCACAACCTCATCCGCCACCCCGACATGCCGCGCGCGGTCTTCCGGCTGCTGTGGGAGCGGGTCGGTGCGGGGGAGGAGATCTTCGCCTACGTCGTCAACCTGCGCGCCGACGGCGGGCACTACTGGGTGCTCGCCCACGTCACCCCCACCGTCGGGCCCGACGGCACCGTGGTCGGCTACCACTCCAACCGCCGCACCGCCTCACGGGCCGCGCTCGACCAGGTCCGCCCCCTCTACGCCGCTCTCGTCGCCGAGGAGGCCCGCCACGCCAGCACCCCGGAGGCGCTGGCCGCGTCCTCGGCCCTGCTGGACGACCTGCTCGCCCGCCGCGGCACCACCTACGACGAGCTGGTCTGGTCGCTCGACGCCGCCGCGGCCCCGACCGAGGGGGCGGCGGCATGACGCTCCTCGACGACGGTCCCGTCGGGGCCGCGCACCCCGCCGACCCCGCCGACCCGGCCGACCCGGCCGACCCCGGTGACCGGACCGACCCCGCCGACCCGGCAGCCGCCCTGGCCGCCGAGGCGGCGGCGTACCGCTCGGCGCTGCTGGCCCTCACCGCCGTGTGCCGGGCCGCGGCCCGCGGCGACCTGGAGCCCCGGGTGGGCGTGCTCGGCGACGCCCCCGAGCTGCGCGAGGCCCGCTCCGCGCTCAACGACCTGCTCGACCTCACCGACGCCTTCGTGCGCGAGGCCTCGGCGTCGCTGGAGTTCGCCAGCGACGGCCGCTTCTACCGCACGTTCCTGGTGCGGGGGATGGTCGGCTCGTTCCGGGCCGGCGCCGGCACCATCAACGCCGCCACCGCCTCCATGGCCGCCTCGCACGACGAGCTCGCGGCGCAGGACGCGCGCCGTCTCGAGCTCGCCGACGCCTTCGAGCGGGCCGTGCTCGGCCTCTCCGACCAGGTCGCCGCCGCGTCGACCGAGATGGAGTCGACCTCGCGCAGCCTGGCCGCGACGGCCGAGGGCACCGCCACCCGGGCGGAGGTCGTCGGGGAGCAGGCCGTCACCGCCTCCGACGCCGTCACCATGGCCGCGGCCGCCGTCGAGGAGCTCGCGAGCACCGTCGGGGCCATCGAGGCCCAGACCAGCAGCGCCGACGAGGTCGGCGTCGCGGCCTCGGCGGAGGCCGCCGCCGCCCAGCAGACGGTGGCCGGTCTCGTGAAGGCCTCCCAGGAGATCGGCGACGTGGTGCGCGTGATCAGCGAGGTCGCCGCCCAGACCCGCCTGCTCGCCCTCAACGCCACGATCGAGGCGGCGCGGGCCGGCGAGTCGGGCAAGGGCTTCGCGGTCGTCGCCTCCGAGGTCAAGAACCTCGCCGCCCAGACCTCCGAGGCGACCGTGCGCATCGAGGACCAGGTCGGGGAGATCCGCGCGGCCGCCACCGAGGCCGTCACCGCCATCGAGACGATCTCCGGGGGCGTGCGCGGGATGGGGAAGAGCCTGTCGGTCATCGCCGGCTCCGTGGGCGAGCAGCGGCTGGCCGCCCAGGAGCTGAGCAAGACCACCTCGCAGGCCGCCTCGGCGGTGACCGCGGTGACCGGCGAGGTCGCCACCATCACCGACGACACCCGCACCACGAGCACGGGAGCGGTCGAGATGACCAGCGCCTGCCTGGAGCTGTCACGTCTGGCCACCGACCTGCGCACCCACGTCGCCGACTTCCTCGAGCAGATCCGGTGACGCCGGGCGTCGGTGGGCCTGGTCTCGGTGGGCCGGGTCTCGGCCGCCGCTGCCGGCGATGCGGTCGCGGAGCCCCGGAGGAGGCAGCATCTGCGTCGTGAGCACGCCGTCCCCCCGTCGCCACGGCGCGGCCTTCGTCCTTCCGCTGGCAGCACTCGTCTGGTCGGCGCAGGTGGGGCTCGACGAGCGGGCCACCGGCGCGGACCTGTTCGCCGTGGCCGCCGTCAGCGGTGCGTCGGGTGCCGCCTGGCAGCTGCTGCACCGCCGCGACCTGGTCGACCGCCTGACCCACTTCGCGGCGGCCTTCACGGTCGTCGCCGTCCTCCTCTTCGCGGTGGTGGCGTGGGGCAGCCCGGTGTCGTCCTCCCTCGGCACGGGGGTCGGACTCGGCGGGGTCCTCACCGGACTGGTCCACACCGAGCAGTGGCTCCGCGGGCGCGACCGGCGTCGTGCCCGACGCACGACGCCGCAGGGCCCCCGCCAGCCGCACGGCACCGCGGTCGACTGAGCCCGCAGGACGGGCCTGGTCGCGCCGTGGCGTGGCACCGGTGCCACGGCGTGGTCACCGTCCTCCGCGCGGCGGGCCGCACCCTGCCTGCTCGGCGAGGGTGACCGGCGCCTACTCCGGCAGGGCGCGGCCGAGCACCACGACGTGAGCGAGCAGGGCGAGGACCACACGCCGACGCTACCGACGGGGCCGGGCTCGCCTACGAGGTCTGGCTCGGCTCCCTCAACGGCGTGGCCGGACACCGCAAGGCCGGCGGGTCCTCCGCAGTGCAGCAGGCAGTCCGGTTGCCAGCCGCCTTCCCCGGCGGCTGGCGCAGCAACGCGCGCGGCCGCCGACTGCTCGATGTGGCGCGGCAGCACCAGGTGGGAGACCCGGCGGGCCCGCTCCTCGGGGTCGGCGTGCACCGACGTGACCGTGGAGCGCAGCGGCCCTCGACGGCCTCTGCCTCGACGTGGCCGTGGCGTGCAAGCCAGCGGACCTGCTGCGGTGAACCGCCCAGGACGGCGCCGGCCTCGGTGCTTGCGAGCCAGCCGTGCTCGTCGGTCACGCGCGCCGGGATGCCACTGGTGCCGGTTCGACGGGTCGTGTCACAGTCTCGATGTGACGAACGGCCGCGGGGGGTGGGAGTTCGACGCGGTCGTCGAGCCGCTGCCGTGGGGACGCAACGTCTACACCGTGCTCCGGCTCGACCCCGCACTGGAGAGCGCGGCCCGTGATCGGGGCACCCGACGGGTCGAGGGCACCATCGAGGAGACGGCGGTCAACCTCGGGATCAACCGCGCCGACGTGATCGCCGACTCCTTCGTCTACCTGGGGAAGCAGATGCAGCGGCGGCTCGGGGTCGTCCCCGGTGACGTCGTGAGCTGTGAGCTGCGTCCTGCAGACCCCGAGCACGTGCCGGTTCCCGACGACGTGGCGTCGGCACTCGAGGACAGAGCCCTCTCGGACGCCTTCGAGGCCATACCTGCTGCGGAGCGCCGCCGCCTGCTTCAGCCCATCGAGTCGGCAGCTCGAGCCGCAACGCGCGAACGCCGGGTGTCGGCGTTGATCGAGCAGGTGGGTGGGAGGTGAGCCTGCGACTGCGCGCAGGTCGGGCCGGCGGCGCTGAGTGACACGTCCCCGTGCGAGCCGGAGACGGAGCCTTGCCGGCGGTGGCCGCGCCTCACGTTGCCCGGCGAGGCGACGACCCATCGCGCGGCGCACCTCCCCGGGACCACATCGCGCAGCCACGGTGGTCGACGCCTTTCCGTTCGCCAGGCCACGCCGCCGTCCACGGCTGGCCGCGGTGTCGCGCGGCGGCATGCTCGACGGCCCGGCCGTTCGCGGCTGTCGATCGGCGGCACGGCCCGATTCCACGGCGCCGATCGGGTACCGGTGTGTACGAGAACCCCGCTGAAATGACAGAAGGCCCCGTGGAGCCGGGGCCTTCTGAGTGTCCGAGGGGGGACTTGAACCCCCACGCCCTAATACGGGCACTAGCACCTCAAGCTAGCGCGTCTGCCAATTCCGCCACCCGGACGAGTGCGGTGGAACAGTAACAAAGCGTCGGCCGAAGTCCCGCATCGGGCCCCACCCCCACGAGGGGTCGGCCTCCGGGGCCCTCGGTGACATGCTGGGCGCCATGGGCAACCCCTCCTCCGAGCAACCCGACACGCACCCCGACACGCACCCCGGGACCGAGCACGACCCGGCCGGCGAGGTCGTCGAGATCTGTCGCGACCTGATCCGGATGGACACCTCCAACTACGGCGACGCCGAGGGTCCTGGCGAGCGCGAGGCGGCCGAGCACGTCGCAGCGCTGCTCGACGAGGTCGGCATCTCCTCCCGGCTCTACGAGTCCGAGCCGGGCCGCACCAGCGTGGTGGCCCACTGGGGCGGCGACGGCTCGCGCGACGACGCACTGCTGCTGCACGGCCACCTCGACGTCGTCCCCGCCGCGGCCGAGGACTGGCAGGTCGACCCCTTCTCCGGGGAGGTCCAGGACGGCTACGTGTGGGGCCGCGGCGCGGTCGACATGAAGGACTTCGACGCCATGCTGCTCAGCGTGGTCAGGGCCCGTGCCCGCGCCGGGCGGGTGCCGTCGCGCCCCGTCGTGCTGTGCTTCACCGCCGACGAGGAGGCCGGGGGCCACAAGGGCGCGGAGGTGCTCGTGCGCGACCACCGCGAGGAGTTCGACGGCGTCACCGAGGCCGTGGGCGAGGTCGGCGGCTTCAGCACCACGGTGCGGGGCCGGCGGATGTACCTCATCGAGGCCGCCGAGAAGGGCATGGCCTGGATGCGGCTCACCGCCCGCGGCCGGGCCGGGCACGGCTCGATGCTCAACACCGACAATGCCGTCACCCGGCTCAGCGGCGCCGTGGCCCGCATCGGCGCCCACGAGTGGCCGGTGCGGCTCACGCCGACCATGCAGGTGCTCCTCGCCGCCGTCGGCGACCTCGCCGGGGTCGAGGCCACCCCCGAGAACGCGCCGCGTCTGATCGAGGAGTTCGGCGGTGCCGCACGGATGCTCGGCGCGGTCATCAGCAACACCACCAACCCCACCATGCTGGGGGCGGGCTACAAGGTGAACGTCATCCCGACCGAGGCCACCGCCCACGTCGACGGCCGCTTCCTGCCCGGCTTCGAGGACGAGTTCTTCGCCACGCTGGCCGAGCTGACCGGCGAGGGCGTCGAGATCGAGTTCCTGTCGCACCAGCAGCCGTGGGAGACCCCCTACGACGGCGACCTGGTCGACGCCATGACGCGCTCCCTGCTCGCCGAGGACCCCGACGCCGTGGTGGCGCCGTACCTGATGAGCGGCGGCACCGACGCCAAGCACTTCCGGCGCCTGGGCATGCGCTCCTACGGGTTCGCGCCGTTGCGGCTGCCCGACGACCTCGACTTCACCGCGCTCTTCCACGGCGTCGACGAGCGGGTGCCGGTCGACGCGCTGGAGTTCGGGGCGCGGGTCTTCGACCGCTTCCTCGACGACGTCTAGGCCGCCGGACCGGCCAGGAGGGGCTCAGGCGGTGCGGACGGCCTTGATGATCTTGCGCCGCAGGATGACCCGGCGGGTGCCGTCGGAGCCGATCCGCACCCGGTCGAGCTCCCAGCCGCCGTGCTCGGCCCGCTCGACGAGCAGCTTGGTGACGACGTTGCGCGAGAAGTGACGGTCGAAGGTCACCTTGTCGAACTCCCACTCGACGGGCGACCACGAGGTACGTCGGTGCAGGGGCGCGCGGCTCACGGGGCCTCCTGGTGAGGTGGCGGGCGGTCTGGAGTCAGTCGGCGGAGACGTCGTCGAGAGCATCGGCGATCTCGGACGGGAGCGCGAGACCCTCGACGTCGAGGGCGACCCGCAGCTGTGCCGCCGTACGTGCTCCCACGATAGGCGAGGTGACCCCGGGCCGGTCACGGACCCACACCAGGGCCACCTGCAGCGGCGACCAGCCGAGACCGTCGGCGGCGCGGCACACGGCGCCGACGATGCCGGCGGCCCGCTCGTCGAGGTAGGGGTCCATGTAGGGGGCGTACTCGTCGACCGCGGCGCGCGAGTCGGCCGGGATGCCCGTGCGGTACTTGCCGGTCAGCACGCCGCGCGCCAGGGGCGACCACGGCAGCACACCGAGGCCGAGCGCCTGTGCGGCCGGGAGGACCTCGTCCTCGATCCCGCGGTGGAGCAGGGAGTACTCCACCTGGGTCGAGGCCAGCGGCACCCGCCCGGGCACGGCGCGCTGCCACGTGGCGGCCTGCGCAGTCTGCCAGCCGGTGTAGTTGCTCACGCCGACGTAGGACGCGCGTCCGGAGGTCACGGCCAGGTCGAGGGCGTGCAGCGTCTCCTCCAGCGGCGTCCCGTCGTGCCAGGTGTGCACCTGCCACAGGTCGACGTGGTCGACGCCCAGGCGCTCCAGCGAGGCGTCGAGCCCGGCCAGCAGCGCGCCGCGCGAGGTGCTGACCCGCACGCCGCCGCGGTGCGCCTCGAGCCCGCCCTTGGTGGCCAGCACCACCTCGTCGCGCCGCACCACGTCGCCCAGCAGCGAGCCGAGCAGCCGCTCCGAGCGGCCCTCGGTGTAGACCGGCGCGGTGTCGACGAGGGTGCCGCCGGCCTCGACGAAGGCAACCAGCTGGTCGCGGGCCTCGTGCTCGTCGGTGTCGCGGCCCCAGGTCATCGTGCCGAGGCCGAGGCGGGAGACCTGCAGGCCGGTCAGACCCAGGGAGCGCTGCTGCATGGCGACAACCTAGCCAGTGGCCGACGCCACGCACGGCGCGCCACGACGGTGGTGGTCGAGAACACCGGCGTCCGACGGGCCTAGAGTCCTCCTCCGTGCAGGAACTCCTCCAGGCCATCGTCCTCGGCGTCATCCAGGGACTCACCGAGTTCCTGCCGATCTCCAGCAGCGCCCACCTGCGGATCTTCCCCGAGCTCTTCGGCTGGGGCGACCCGGGCGCGGCGTTCACGGCCGTCATCCAGGTCGGCACGGAGCTCGCGGTGCTCATCTACTTCCGCAAGGACATCTGGCGCATCGCCACCACGTGGCTGCGCTCCCTGGTGCGTCCTGAGTACCGCGGCCACCTCGACGCTCGCATGGGGTGGTTCATCATCGTCGGCTCGCTCCCGATCGTGCTGCTCGGCGTCGCGCTCAAGGACGTCATCGAGCGCGACTTCCGCAGCCTGTGGATCATCGGCACGACGCTGGTGGTGCTCGGCCTCGTGCTGGGCCTGGCCGACAAGCTCGGCCGCACCGACAAGCGGATCGAGCAGATCACCCTGCGCGACGCCGTGCTCATGGGGCTGGCGCAGGCCGCCGCCCTCGTGCCCGGCGTCTCCCGCTCGGGGGCCACGCTCTCGATGGGCCGCCTGCTCGGCTACGACCGCGAGGCCGCCACTCGCTACGCCTTCCTGCTGGCCATCCCCGCGGTCGTCGGCGCCGGGGTCTTCCAGCTCCGCGAGATCCCGGGCGGCGACAACCCCTACGGCTGGACCCCGACCATCGTGGCCACCGTCGTCTCGTTCCTCGTCGGGTACGCCGCGATCGCGTGGCTGCTGCGCTACGTCTCCACCCGGTCCTACACGCCGTTCGTGGTCTACCGCGTGGTGCTGGGCACGGCCGTCCTGGTGCTGGTCGGCACCGGCGTGCTGGCCGCCTGAGCCGGCCGGCCGTCGGCGGGGGCCCGCGTCACAGCCAGCCGGAGCGCTTGAAGAACATCCACAGCAGCCCCGAGGTCAGCGCCATCAGGCCGAGCGCCATCGGGTAGCCCAGGGCCCAGTGCAGCTCGGGCATGTGGTCGAAGTTCATGCCGTAGACCCCGGCGATGAGCGTGGGCGCCGCGACGAGCCCGACGCCGGCGGAGATCTTGCGCATGTCGTCGTTCTGCTGCACCGAGATCTGGGCGGTGTGGGCGTCGAAGGCCGTCGACAGCAGCGCGTCGAGGGTGTCCACCGACTCCGCGGCCCGCACCAGGTGGTCGGAGACGTCGCGGAAGAAGGGGGCGGCGTCGTCGTCGATGCCGTCGACGTCGCCGTAGGCGAAGCGCCGCATCGGCTCGCGCAGCGGCATCACGGCACGCCGCACCTCGGCGATCTCGCGCTTGAGCGTGTAGATCCGGGCGGCGTCGCGGGTGCGCACGTCGGAGAAGACCGACGCCTCGACCTCGTCGACGTCCTCCTGCAGGGAGTCGACCACCGCGATGTAGGCGTCCACGACCCGGTCGGTCACCGCGTAGACCACCGCGGAGGGGCCGTGGGTCAGCACCGACTCCTTCGACTCCAGGTAGCGCCGCGCCGACTGCAGCTCCGAGCCCTGCCCGTGGCGCACCGTGACGATGAAGTCGGCGCCGATGAACAGGCTGATCTCGCCGGTCTCGACGGCGTCGTCCTCGTCGACGTACCAGAGCGTCTTGAGCACCAGGAAGAGGCTGTCGCCGTAGACCTCGAGCTTGGGCCGCTGGTGGGCCTTGACCGCGTCCTCGACGGCCAGCGGGTGCAGCCCGAAGGCGAGCGCCACGTCCTCCAGCTCGTGCTCGGCGGGCTGGTGGAGCCCGACCCACACGAAGTCGCCCGGTTGCCGCACCGCGGCACGCATCGCGTGCAGCTCCTGGGGGCCGCAGTCCACCGGCACGCGCGAGCCGTCACGGTAGAGCGCACTGTCCACGATCACCGGCACACGGTAGGCCACGGCGGCCGGGCCGTGGGAGCGGCTGTCTAGGCTCGGCGCCATGGCAACCGTGATCCTCGTCCGCCACGGCCGCACGACGGCCAACGCCTCCGGCGTGCTCGCCGGGCGCACCCCCGGCGTCAAGCTCGACGACACCGGCCGCGCGCAGGCCGAGCGGGCCGGGGAGCGCCTCGCCCCGGTGCGCCTCGCGGCCCTCGTCACCAGCCCGCTCGAGCGCTGTCGCCAGACGGCCAAGGCGCTCCTGGCCGCCCAGGCCGGCGAGGTGCCGACGCTGAGCGAGAAGGGCATCAGCGAGTGCGACTACGGCGAGTGGCAGGGCCGCGCGCTCAAGGACCTCGCCAAGGAGAAGCTGTGGAAGGTCGTGCAGTCGCAGCCCTCGGCGGCCGCCTTCCCGGGCGGTGAGTCGATGGCGACCATGCAGGCCCGCTCCGTGGCCGCCGTGCGGCGCCACGACGCGGCGATCGAGGCCGAGCACGGCCCCGGCGCCGTCTGGGTGGCGGTGAGCCACGGCGACATCATCAAGTCGGTCCTGGCCGACGCCCTGGGCATGCACCTCGACCTCTTCCAGCGCATCAACGTCGACCCCGCGTCGATCTCGATCGTGCGCTACACCGACAGCCGGCCCTACGTGCTCGCCACCAACACCCACGCCGGCGACCTGGGCTGGCTGGTGCCGCCGAAGAAGGCCCGCGGATCCCGGCGTACGTCGGACGCCGCGGTGGGTGGGGGAGCGGGTCCCGGCGACGTTGCCGGGCAGCCCTAGGGTGGAGCCCATGCCTGTCGTCCACGGATTCGACCCGCCCGAGCGGTTCGTCACGGGCACCGTCGGTCCGCCCGGTGCCCGCACGTTCTTCCTCCAGGCCCGCAGCGGCGCCCGCGTCGTCAGCGTGGCGCTCGAGAAGCAGCAGGTCGCGGCGCTCGCCGAGCGCATCGACGAGCTGCTCGACGACGTCATGTCGAGCGACCTCAGCGACGCCTTGGTGCCCGCGGTGGCACCGATCGGCACCGAGGACACCGCGCCGCTGGAGCAGCCGATCGACGAGGAGTTCCGCGCCGGCACGATGACGCTGTCGTGGGACCCCGACGACGAGCGCGTCGTGATCGAGGTCTTCCCCTTCACCGAGGCGGCCGTCGTGAGCCCCGACCAGGTCGACGAGGACTTCGAGGAGCCCGAGCCCGACGAGGTGCTGCTGGTGCGCCTGCCCGCCGGGCAGGCCCGCGCCTTCGTCAAGCGCAGCGAGCAGGTGCTCGAGGCCGGTCGTCCGAGCTGCCCCTTCTGCGGCAACCCGATGGACCCCGAGGGCCACCTGTGCGTGCGCGCCAACGGGTTCAAGCGGCGCGAGCCCTGACCCGGGGCGTCTGACCACCGTGGAGACCTCCGACCCGCTCGACGTGCTCGAGTCGGCCGAGCTCGTGCTCGAGGGCCGGATCATGCCGGCGTCCAACGCGACCTTCCTCGGCACCGTCGGCAGCACCCGCGTGGTCTACAAGCCGATCGCGGGGGAGAAGCCGCTCTGGGACTTCCCCGGGGCCACGCTGGCCCACCGCGAGGTGGCGGCGTACCTGGTCTCGGAGGCCACCGGCTGGGGCGTCGTGCCCCGCACCTGGCTGCGCGGGGGCCCGCACGGCCCGGGCATGGTGCAGCAGTGGCAGGAGCCCGACGCCGAGCAGGAGGCGGTGACGCTGGTGCCCGAGGGCGAGGTGCCGCCGGGCTACCTCCACGTCTTCGACGGCCTCGACGCCCGCGACCGGCCGATCGCGCTGGTCCACGAGGACACCCCGGCCCTGCGACGCATGGCGGTCTTCGACGTGGTCGTCAACAACGCCGACCGCAAGGGCGGCCACGTGCTGGAGATGGCCGACGGCCACCGCTTCGGCGTCGACCACGGCATCGCCTTCCACCACGAGCACAAGCTGCGCACCGTGCTCTGGGGCTGGGTCGGCGAGCCGCTCACCGACGAGGAGCGCGGCGCGGTCACGGCGGTCCGCGAGGGCTTGGCCGGCGCGCTCGGCGCGTCGCTGGCGCCCCTGCTCACCGACCTCGAGATCGACTGCATCGCGCGCCGCTGCGACCGGCTGCTGCACCGCGGGTCCCTGCCGGCGCCGCGCGGCGAGCACCCGGCGATCCCCTGGCCGCCGTTCTGAGGCTCGCGCCGTCCGTGAGCGCGCGCCCACCGCGCACGACGTCGTGCCGAACGGCACCATCGAACGGCCCCGAACGGCACCGCCGAACGGCACCGTCCACCAGCGCCGTCGACCCGACTGGCTAGAGTGCGCGGCATGCGTGCCTGGCCTGCCCCGGAGATCCCGACCCTCCCCGTGAAGGGCCCTGCGGTCGCCCTCCACGACACCCCGCGCGGCGAGCTGGTCACCACCACGCCGACCGGCGCGGCCCGGCTCTACGTCTGCGGCATCACGCCCTACGACGCCACGCACATGGGTCACGCCGCCACCTACGTCGCCTACGACCTGCTCAACCGGGCCTGGCGCAGCGCCGGCCACGACGTCACCTACGTGCAGAACGTCACCGACGTCGACGACCCGCTCCTGGAGCGCGCCACCAAGGTGCACGTCGAGTGGACCGCGCTGGCCGAGCGCGAGACCGAGCTCTTCCGCCAGGACATGACCGCCCTGCGCGTCCTGCCCCCGGCCGAGTACGTCGGCGCCGTCGAGTCGATCCCCCTCGTGGTGGCCCTCGTCGAGCGGCTCCAGGCCGCCGGTGCGGTCTACCGGGTCGAGGACGACCTCTACTTCTCGGTCACCGCCGACCCGGCCTTCGGCGAGGAGTCGGGCCTGGACCGCGAGGCCATGCTGCGGATCTTCCCCGAGCGTGGCGGCGACCCCGACCGCCCCGGCAAGCGCGACCCCCTCGACTGCGTCGTGTGGCGCGGGGAGCGCGAGGGCGAGCCGTCGTGGCCCAGCCCCTTCGGCCCCGGCCGCCCGGGCTGGCACGTCGAGTGCACCGCGATCGCCATGGAGCACCTCGGGGGCGCCTTCGACGTGCAGGCCGGCGGCAGCGACCTGGTCTTCCCCCACCACGAGATGTGCGCCGGTCACGCCCAGGTCGCCGAGCCGGGCACGCCCTTCGCCCAGGTCTACTCCCACGCCGGGATGGTGGCCTACGACGGCGAGAAGATGTCGAAGTCGCGCGGCAACCTGGTGTTCGTCTCCGCGCTGCGCAACAGCGACGTCGACCCGATGGCGATCCGCGCGACCCTGCTGCGCCACCACTACCGCAGCGACTGGGAGTGGACCGACGCCGAGCTCTTCGACAACGTCGACCGCCTCGCCGAGTGGCGCAAGGCGATCGCCCTCGGGGCCGGCGCCCCGGCCGAGCCGGTCGTCACCGAGGTGCTCGCGGCGCTGGCCGACGACCTCGACGCCCCGCGGGCGCTCGCCGCCGTCGACACGTGGGTCGACGCCACCCTCGGCACCCACGGCCTGGCCGACACCTCCGACCCCGACGCGGCGCGCAGCGTCCACGTGCTGCTCGACGCCGCGCTCGGCCTGGCCCTCTGAGCCGGCCCCGGCCGGCGGGCGGGGCCGGTCAGTCGCCGTCGGTGCGGCGCTTGAGGTAGCGCTCGAACTCCCGCGCGATCGCCTCGCCCGAGGCCTCGGGCAGGTCGGTGGTGTCGCGGGTCTCCTCGAGGGAGCGCACGTAGTCGGCGACGTCCTCGTCGTCCTCGGCCAGCTCGTCGACCCCGCGCTCCCAGGCGCGGGCGTCCTCGGGCAGCTCGCCGAGGGGGATCGAGACCTCGAGCAGGTCCTCCAGCTGGCCGATGAGCGCCAGGGTCGCCTTGGGGCAGGGCGGCTGCGCGACGTAGTGGGGCACGGCCGCCCAGTAGGAGACCGCCGGCATGTCCACCCGCACGCAGGCGTCCTGGAAGACGCCCACGATGCCGGTGGGGCCCTCGTAGGTGGACTGCTCGAGCTTGAGACGGTCGACCAGCTCGGGCTCGGTCGCGGTGCCGGTCACGGGGATCGGGCGGGTGTGGGGGGTGTCGGCGAGCAGGGCGCCGAGGGTCACCACCAGGTTGCCGCCCAGCTCGTCGCAGGCCGCCAGCAGCTCGGCGCAGAACTGGCGCCAGCGCATGTTGGGCTCGATGCCGCGGATGAGGATGACGTCGCGGTCGAGGTCGGGCGGGGAGGCCACGGCGATCTGGGTGGTGGGCCAGGTCAGGCGACGGTGGCCGTGCTCGTCGACACCGACCAGCGGTCGGTTGACCTGGAAGTCGTAGAAGTCCTCGGGGTCGACCGCGCCGACGATGCGGGCGCCCCACACCCGGATCAGGTGGTCCACGACCGAGGAGGCGGCGTCGGCGGCGTCGTTCCAGCCCTCGAAGGCAGCGATGACGATGGGGTCCACCAGCTCGGAGCCGTCCTGGATCTCGATCATCGAGCCAGCCTAGGAGACGGGTGAGGATTTCGTCCGGTCCGCGGACCGGTGTCACGATCTGGGAATCCTGTCCGGCCCTCGGACGCTGTTCCTACGCTGGCCAGACCGCCCGCGCACGCCCGGCCACCGTCGTCCGGGTCGAGCGCGGCGCCCCCCGAGAGGAGCTGCGTTGCCCGAGCCCGAGGACACCTCCGTCGACTGGCGTCCCGACGCCACCGAGGCGCTCACCCGCGCCCTGCAGGAGCGGATCCTGGTGCTCGACGGCGCGATGGGCACCGCGATCCAGCGCGACCGGCCCGACGAGGCCGGCTACCGCGGCGAGCGCTTCGCCGACTGGCCCAGCGACCTGGTCGGCAACAACGACCTGCTCACCCTGACCCAGCCCGACATCATCGCGGGCATCCACCGGGAGTACCTCGAGGCCGGCGCCGACCTGCTCGAGACCAACACCTTCAACGCCAACGCCGTCTCGCTCTCGGACTACGGCATGGCCGAGCTGGCCCGCGAGCTCAACCTCGAGGCCGCGCGGCTGGCCCGCCGCGTCGCCGACGAGGTGGCCACCCCGGAGCGACCGCGCTACGTCGCGGGTGCGCTCGGTCCCACCACCCGCACCGCCTCCATCTCCCCGGACGTCAACGACCCGGGCGCGCGCAACGTCTCCTACGACCAGCTCGTCGAGGCCTACCTCGAGGCCGCGCGCGGCCTCGTCGACGGCGGGGCCGACCTGCTGATGGTCGAGACCATCTTCGACACCCTCAACGCGAAGGCGGCGATCTTCGCCCTCGAGACGCTCTTCGAGCAGACCGGGCGCCGCTGGCCGGTCATCATCTCCGGCACGATCACCGACGCCTCGGGGCGCACGCTGTCGGGCCAGGTCACCGAGGCCTTCTGGGACTCCGTGCGCCACGCCCGACCGATCGCGGTCGGCCTCAACTGCGCCCTCGGGGCCAGCGAGATGCGCCCCTACGTCGCGGAGATCTCGCGCATCGCCGACACCTTCGTGTCCTGCTACCCCAACGCCGGGCTGCCCAACGCCTTCGGCGAGTACGACGAGACCCCGGAGCAGACGGCCGCGGTCGTGGGGGAGTTCGCGGAGGCCGGCTTCGTCAACATCGTCGGCGGCTGCTGCGGCACGACCCCGGCCCACATCGCCGCCATCGCCGGCGCCGTCGAGGGTCGCACCCGCCGCGAGGTGCCGTCGGTGGGCCCCGCGCTGCGCCTCTCGGGCCTCGAGCCCTTCACGGTCGACTCCTCCAGCCTCTTCGTCAACATCGGCGAGCGCACCAACATCACCGGCTCGGCCCGCTTCCGCAACCTCATCAAGGCCGGCGACTACGACGCGGCCCTGTCAGTGGCCGCGCAGCAGGTCGAGAACGGCGCGCAGGTCATCGACGTCAACATGGACGAGGGCATGATCGACGGCGTCGCGGCCATGGACCGCTTCACCAAGCTCATCGCCAGCGAGCCCGACATCAGCCGGGTGCCGGTGATGGTGGACTCCTCGAAGTTCGAGGTGATCGAGGCCGGCCTGAAGAACGTCCAGGGCAAGGCCATCGTGAACTCGATCTCGATGAAGGAGGGCGAGGACGCCTTCCGCGCCCAGGCCCGCCTGTGCCGCAAGTACGGCGCCGCCGCGGTGGTCATGGCCTTCGACGAGGACGGCCAGGCCGACAACCTGGAGCGCCGCAAGGCCATCTGCGAGCGCGCCTACCGGATCCTGGTCGACGAGGTCGACTTCCCGCCCGAGGACATCATCTTCGACCCCAACGTCTTCGCGGTGGCCACCGGCATCGAGGAGCACGCGTCCTACGGGCTGGACTTCATCGAGGCCACCCGCTGGATCAAGCAGAACCTCCCCGGCGCGAAGGTCTCGGGCGGCATCTCCAACGTCAGCTTCTCCTTCCGCGGCAACAACCCGGTGCGCGAGGCGATCCACGCCGTCTTCCTCTTCCACGCCATCGAGGCCGGCCTCGACATGGGCATCGTCAACGCCGGGGCCCTGGTGGTCTACGACGAGGTCGAGCCCGAGCTGCGCGAGCGCATCGAGGACGTCGTGCTCGACCGGCGCCCCGACGCCGCCGAGCGCCTGCTGGAGATCGCCGAGGAGCACAACCGCGCTGGCGAGGCCGTCGAGGCCGTCACCGAGGCCTGGCGCGAGCTCCCGGTGGGGGAGCGCATCACGCACGCCCTCGTCAAGGGGCTCGACGCCCACGTGGAGTCCGACACCGAGGAGCTGCGTCGGGAGATCGCGGCGCGCGGCGGTCGACCGATCGAGGTCATCGAGGGCCCGCTGATGTCGGGCATGGACGTCGTCGGCGACCTCTTCGGCGCGGGCAAGATGTTCCTGCCGCAGGTGGTGAAGTCGGCGCGCGTGATGAAGAAGGCCGTGGCCTACCTCATCCCGTTCATCGAGCAGGAGAAGCTCGACAACCCGGCGCTGGCCACCGCCAAGGAGACCAACGGCACGATCGTCATGGCCACGGTCAAGGGCGACGTGCACGACATCGGCAAGAACATCGTCGGTGTGGTGCTGCAGTGCAACAACTACGAGGTCATCGACCTCGGCGTCATGGTGCCGGCGCAGAAGATCCTCGACACCGCCCAGGAGGTCGGCGCCGACATCATCGGGCTGTCGGGCCTCATCACGCCCTCGCTGGACGAGATGGTCAACCTCGCCACCGAGATGCAGCGCCAGGGCCTGACCATCCCGCTGCTCATCGGCGGGGCCACCACCTCGCGCGCCCACACCGCGGTCAAGGTCGACCCCCGCTACGACGGACCGGTCGTCTGGGTCAAGGACGCCTCGCGCTCGGTGCCCACCGCGGCGGCGCTGCTGCACGAGACGCGCCGCGAGGCCCTGCTGGCCGACGTCAAGGCCGACTACGACTCCCTGCGCACCCGTCACGCCGGCAAGAGCGAGCGTCGCCTGCCGCCCTACGACCGGGCCCGCGCCGACGCCACCCCCGTGGACTGGAGCGGCTACGACGCCCCGGCACCGCGCCGGCCCGGCGTGCACGTCCTCGAGGACTACGACATCGCCGAGCTGCGCGAGTACATCGACTGGCAGCCCTTCTTCAACGCCTGGGAGATGAAGGGGCGCTTCCCCGACATCCTCAACAACCCCGCCTCGGGGGAGACCGCGCGCAAGCTCTACGACGACGCCCAGGAGATGCTCGACCGCATCGTGGCCGAGAAGTGGCTCACCGCGCGCGGGGTCTACGGGCTGCTGCCGGCCAACGGCGACGGTGACGACACCGTCGTGTGGGCCGACGAGGAGCGCACCGAGGTGCGCACGGTGCTCCACCACCTGCGCCAGCAGGGCGAGCACCGCGAGGGCGTGCCCCACCGCTCGCTGGCCGACTACGTCGCTCCCCGCGAGACGGGCATCGCCGACCACGTCGGCGGCTTCGCGGTCACCGCCGGGATCGGCCTGCCCGAGCGCGTCGAGGCCTACAAGGCCGAGCACGACGACTACAGCGCGATCCTGCTGGAGTCGCTGGCCGACCGCCTCGCCGAGGCCTTCGCCGAGCGTCTGCACCAGCGGGTGCGCACGGAGTTCTGGGGCCACGTGCCCGAGGAGCAGCTGAGCAACGAGGACCTCATCGCCGAGAAGTACTCCGGCATCCGCCCCGCGCCGGGCTACCCCGCCTGCCCCGACCACACCGAGAAGCTGACCCTGTGGGACCTCCTCGACGTCGAGAAGACCACCGGGATCACCCTCACCGAGTCGATGGCCATGTGGCCCGGCGCGTCGGTGTCGGGCTGGTACTTCAGCCACCCGCAGTCGCAGTACTTCGTGGTCGGTCGCCTCGGTCGCGACCAGGTCGAGGACTACGCCGCGCGCAAGGGCTGGTCGCTCGCGGAGGCGGAGCGGTGGCTCTCGCCGAGCCTGGGCTACGACCCCGATGACTGAGGCCGACCTCGTGCGCTCCGCCGGACGCAGCCCCGGTGGAGCGCTGCCCGCGGCGGTCCTGTGGGACATGGACGGCACGCTCGTCGACACCGAGCCCTACTGGATCGCGACGGAGCACGCGCTGGCCGCCGAGCACGGTGCGACGTGGACCCACGAGGACGCGATGCGGCTGGTCGGCAACGACCTGCTCGACTCGGCGGTCTACATCCGCGAGCGCATGGGCCTCGACCTCACCCCCCGCGCCATCGTCGAGCGCCTGCTCGACGGTGTCGTCGAGCAGGTGCGCGTCGACGTGCCGTGGCGGCCGGGCGCCCGCGAGCTCCTCTCCGCGACCCGCGCGGCGGGGCTCCCGACGGCGCTGGTGACGATGTCGTGGACCCGCTTCGTCGAGCCGGTCGTCGATGCGCTCCCGGAGGCCAGCTTCGACGTCGTCGTGACCGGCGACCAGGTCGAGCGGGGCAAGCCCCACCCCGACCCCTACCTGCTCGCGGCCGAGCGGCTGGGGCTCGATCCTGCGCACTGCCTGGCCGTCGAGGACTCCGCCACCGGCGCCGCCTCGGCCGCCGCGGCCGGGTGCTCGGTGCTCGTGGTGCCGCACCACGTGGCGGTGCCGCCCGGGCCGCGCCGGGTCTTCCGCGACAGCCTGCACGGGCTCGGCGTCGACGACCTCGCCGCCACCCACGCCGCAGCCGGGGCGGGGCGGCGTGCCCGCTGAGGCCGCCGGGATGGACCGGCGCCCACGCAGGTCGACCCGTCCGGGTCGTACCGGGGTCCTAGTACCAGAGGACAGTGGCGCAGACCCTCTCGCGTCGGTCAGATTTACCTCACCTCGGGGACGCTACTCGACTCCGCGGAAGCGGAGGAGAGCAGCGGTGCCGGCCCGGATCAGTCTCGTCGTCACGTCCTTATGCATGGTGGGCGCAGCGGCCCTCGCCACCGCACCTGGTGCGGCGGCGGGTGACGGCGAGACTGATCGGGGAGGCTGCCGCGGTGACAGCACGTCGAGCTACAGGCTCCGTGTCAGCGCCGACGGCAACGGACGCCTCACCGTCGTCGGCAGCGTCTTCTCCGAGGACGACGACGTCTGGGAGTGGCGCATGCGCCACAACGACGACTTCTCGGCCAAGGGCGAGGTGCGCGCCAAGGACGCCGACCGGTCCTTCCGCATCTCGCGGTCGATGATCGACCTCGGGGGGGCCGACGACATCGAGTTCCGGGCTGAGAACACGGCGAACGGCGTGATCTGCAAGGGTGAGGTCATCTTCTGACCGAGCCCGCTGTCACGATCTGAGGACCATGAGGCTGCTGCGCCACCCCGTCGTCGGGTTCCTCCTCGTCAGCGGCGCCCTCCTGGTCGTGATCGCGGTCGTCGCGGGACGCCTCGCGGACCGCGCCGCCGAGGAGGGCGCGTTGGCCGAGCGCCGGGCGACCAACCGCCTCGTCACGGCCGCCCTGGTGGAGCCCTACCTCAAGGAGCGTCTGTTCCCCGGCAGCAGCAAGTCGCTCCCCGGCACCCTCGACCGTTTCGACCGGGAGATGCGGCAGCTGGTGTCCAACAGCCCGGCGCGGATCGAGGCGCTGACGGTGCGCGCCGCCGACGGCACGGTCGTCTACGCCCCCGACCTCAGCCTGATCGGACAGGTGTACCCCCTCACCGCCGCCGAGGAGGCGGCGCTGCTCGACGGAGGCACGGGATCGGCGCCGGCGGGGGACCGGGCACCCCTGGTGCCCGCCGGGCCCGACGGCTCTCCGGACGACCTGGTCCAGGTCTTCACCGGGAGCCAGACGCCGCAGGGACGGCAGGTGCTCGTCGAGGCCTTCTACGACGTGCAGGACATCGAGTCGCGGCGCGAGGAGATCTACAACGCCTACCGCTGGATCACCGTGGGCCCCTTCCTCCTCCTCGTGGTGATCGTCACCTGTCTGCTGACCCTCCTCACCCGGCAGCTCCGCACGGCGTCCCGTGACCGGGAGCGGCTGCTGCGCTCGGCGATCAGCGCCTCCGACGCGGAGCGCCGCCGCATCGCGCGCGACCTGCACGACGGCGTGGTGCAGGACCTCGCCGGCACGGCCTTCTCCCTGTCGGCGCTGAGCCGCGACCCGGCGACACCCACCCGGGCGCGCGACCTCCTGGAGGACACCGGTGTGGCCCTGCGCGACAGCCTTAAGGCGCTGCGCTCGCTGCTGGCGGAGATCCACCCGCCCGACCTGCACGCGCGCGGGCTGGCCGCCGCGCTGTCCGACCTCGTGGCGCCCGCCGAGGCCGCGGGCATCGAGGCCACCGTGGCCGTGCACGACGACGTGGCCCACGCGCCCGACGCGGAGGTGGCGCTGGTCTGGCGCGTGGCGCAGGAGGCCGTGCGCAACGCCATCCGGCACTCCGCCGCCGGGAGGCTCTCGGTGGAGGTCGGCGCCGCGCCCTCCGGACTCGTGCTCGAGGTGGCCGACGACGGCGTCGGGTTCGACCCCGAGGCGGTCCGCGACCGCAGCAGCTACGGCCTGCGCGGCCTGCAGAGCCTCGTCGAGGACACCGGCGGCTCCCTGTTGGTCGACAGCGCGCCCGGCGAGGGCACCCGCGTCCTGCTGAGGGTCGAGCGGTGAGCGACCCCGTGCCCGCGGCGCCCGTCGTGCGGGTCGTGCTCGTCGACGACCACGCCGTGGTGCGGCACGGTCTCTCGCAGCTGCTCTCCGCCAGCGCCGGGGTCGAGGTGGTCGGGTCGGCCGCCGACGGCGCCGAGGCCGTCGACCTCGCACGACGGCTGCGACCCGACGTCGTGGTGATGGACCTGCAGATGCCGGGGGTCGACGGCGTGCAGGCGACCCGCGCGGTCGTCGCCGAGGGGCTGGCCGAGGTGCTGGTGCTGACGTCGTTCTCCGACTCCGAGCGCATCGTCGCGGCCCTCGACGCGGGTGCGGTCGGCTACCTGCTCAAGGACGCCGACCCCGACGTGCTCGTGGCCGGGGTCCACGCGGTCAGCCGCGGGGAGTCCCCTCTCGACCCCCGCGCCGCGCGGCGGCTCCTCGGCTCCCGGCAGCCGTCCGGGGGTCGCCTGCCCGGGACGGGCGGTCCCGGCGTGCCGCCGCCCGGGGGCCGCGCGAGCACCCCGGCGGGGCTGACCCGCCGCGAGCTGGAGGTGCTGGGACTCGTCCGTGCCGGTCTGGCCAACAAGCAGATCGCCCGCCGCCTGGGCATCACCGACCGCACGGTCAAGGCCCACCTGACGCGGGTCTACGCCGCGATCGGCGTCGTCGACCGCACGCAGGCCGCGCTGTGGGCCGAGCGTCAGGGCGTGGAGGTGCCGGGGGCGCCCTCGGACACCTGAGCCGACACGGCGTCGGAGGGCCCCACGACCGGCAGCGGCGGGGGAGTGCCCCCGAAGGCCGGGCAGAGGGCCTGGTGGGCGCACCACGAGCACAGCCGTCCGGGGCTGGGCAGCCACTCCCCGCTCTCGCGGGCGCTGCGGATCGCGGCCCAGATGGCCTCCACCTTGCGCTCGGTGGCGACCAGGTCGGCCTCGTCGGGCTCGTAGCGGACGATCTCGCCGTTGCCCAGGTAGACCAGCTGCAGGACCTTCGGCACGACCCCGCGCGTGCGCCACAGCACCAGGGCGTAGAACCGCATCTGGAAGAGCGCACGGGCCTCGAAGCCCTCGCCCGGGGAGCGTCCGGTCTTGTAGTCGACCACGCGCAGCGCGCCGTCGGGCGCCACGTCGAGCCGGTCCACAAAGCCCCGCAGCAGCAGCCGCGACTCCAGGACGGTCTCGACGTAGACCTCGCGCTCCGCCGGCTCGAGCCGCGTGGGGTCCTCGAGGGTGAACCACCGGTCCAGCACCACGCGGCACGACGCCAGCCAGGCCGCGGCCTGCGGCCCCTCGCGGTCCTCGAAGAGCTCGGCGAGGCCCGGCTCGGCCTCGACCAGCGCCTCCCACGTCGGGTCGACCATCGTGCTCGCGCGCTCGGGGGTGCGCTCGGCGGCCGGCAGGTCGAAGAGGTCCTCCAGCACCTTGTGCACGAGCGTGCCGCGCACGGCGTCGACGCTGGGCGGCTCGGGCAGGCGGTCGATCGTGCGGAAGCGGTAGAGCAGGGGGCACGTGGTGAAGTCGCCGGCCCGGCTGGGCGAGAGGGCACCCACGACCTCGACGCCGTCGACCGGTGTCGAGAGCCGCTCGGCGGGGGAGTCGGCGACGGTCGGGACGGTGGGACTGGCCATGCCGGGCAGCCTAGGGCCGACCGCCGACGTCCCCGCGCCCGTGAGCGGGCCACCGCGGGTCCGATAGCCTCGCAGCGTGTCCCCGACCGGCCCACAGGGCGACCCGCCGACCCCCGAGCGAGGCCGCGCGCGCCCCGCGGGCACGTTCAAGGTCGGCACCATCGCCGGCAGCGACGTCCTCGTCTCCTCCTCGTGGTTCCTGGTCGCGGCGCTGATCTCGGTCATCCTCGCCCCGCAGGTGGAGGCGGCCCGGGGAGGGCTGGGAGCGCTGAAGTACGTCGTGGGGGTCGTCCTCGCCGTGGTGCTCTACGGCTCGGTGTTGCTGCACGAGGCCTCCCACGCCGTCGTCGCCCGCCGCTACGGCTTCCGGGTCACCGCGATCACGCTGCACTTCCTCGGCGGCGCCACCACGATCGACGCCGAGTCGCGCACCCCGCGCCAGGAGTTCTGGATCGCCGTCGTCGGCCCCCTCACCTCCCTGGCCGTCGGCGCGGTGGCGGGTGGGCTGTGGTGGGTCACCCCCGACGGCCTGCTGCGCCTGGGGATCGGCATCCTGGCCGCCTCCAACCTGCTGGTCGGCGTGCTCAACCTCGTGCCCGGCCTCCCGCTCGACGGGGGGCGGGTGCTCAAGGCGGCCGTGTGGGGCGCCACCGGCGACCAGCACCGCGGCAGCATCGTCGCCGGCTGGGGCGGCCGGGTGACCGCGGTGGCCGTGCTGTTCTGGCCGGCCGCGCAGCAGGCGCTCACCGGTGTGGCCCCCGACCTGCTCGACTACGTGCTGGCCTTCGTGGTCGCCACCTTCCTGTGGGCCGGGTCGAGCGCGGCCATGACGCACGCCCGGCTGCGCCGACGCCTGCCGGCGCTCGTCGCGCGCGACCTGGCCCGGCGCACCCTGGCGGTGCCGAGCGACCTGCCCCTCGCCGAGGCGGTCCGCCGCGCCCAGGAGGCCGCGGCCGGGAGCATCGTCACCGTCGCCCCCGACGGTCGCCCGGTGGGCGTCGTCAACGAGGCCGCCCTCCTCGCCACGCCGGAGGAGCGTCGCCCCTGGGTGGCCACCTCCACCGTCAGCCGGGCCCTGGCGCCCGGGCTGACCCTCCCGGTCGGTCTGAGCGGGGAGGGGCTGCTGCGCGCGATGGGCAGCGAGCCGGCCAGCGAGTACGTCCTGGTCTCCGACGACGGCTCGGTCTTCGGGGTGCTCTCCTCCGCCGACCTCGAGGCGGCGTTCCGCGCCACTGCGGGCTGAGCGCGTCCGATGGCCTAGGGTTCCGGCCGTGCCCGACCAGCCTGAGCAGCCCGTGCCGACCGAGCCCGCCGAGCCCGCCGAGGCCGGCGGGCCCGCCGAGCCGCAGCCCGACGCCGCGGGCGAGCCGGCCCGCGATCCCGACGTACCGCCGGAGGCGTGGTCGGGTGTGCACCGTGGACCGCTGCGCGCGGGGGAGTGGGTGCGCCTGACCGACACCAAGGGCCGCCGGCACAACTTCGAGCTCGTGCCGGGCAAGCGCTTCTTCTCCAACCGCGGCCACCTCGAGCACGACGACCTCATCGGGCGCGAGGAGGGCTTCACCCTCGCCTCGTCGGCGGGCGGGGAGTACCTCGTCTTCCGCCCGCTGCTCTCGGAGTTCGTCGTCTCCATGCCCCGCGGCGCGGCCGTCGTCTACCCCAAGGATGCCGCCCAGATCGTGGCCCTGGCCGACATCTTCCCGGGCGCGCGCGTGGTCGAGGCCGGGGTCGGCTCCGGCGCGCTCACCTGCTCGCTGCTGCGCGCGGTCGGCCCCTTCGGCCGGGTGAACTCCTACGAGCGCCGCGAGGAGTTCGCCGAGGTCGCCCAGCGCAACGTCCACCAGTTCTTCGGTGCTCCCGAGGGCAGCAGCCACCCTGCGTGGCAGCTGCGCCTGGGCGACCTGGCCGAGGCGCTGCCGGCCTCCGGGGAGCGCTGCGACCGCATCATCCTCGACATGCTCGCGCCCTGGGAGTGCCTCGACGCCGCCGCCGACGCGCTCGTGCCCGGCGGCATCGTCTGCGCCTACGTCGCCACGACGACCCAGCTCTCCCGCTTCGTCGAGACCGTCCGGGCCCACGGCGGCTTCACCGAGCCCCAGCCGTGGGAGTCGCTGGTGCGTGACTGGCACGTCGAGGGACTGGCGGTGCGACCGGGGCACAAGATGATCGGCCACACCGCGTTCCTGGTGACCGCGCGCCGGATGGCTCCGGGCGAGCGCCCGCCGCGCAAGACCCGTCGTCCCGCGCCCGGCGCCTACGGCCCCGACTACTCCGGCCCCCGCCCGCCCGACGTGCCGGTCGAGGACCCCGCCTCCGACTGAGTCGGCCCGCTCGCCGCCACCCGCCCGGGTGCACGGCGGTGCCGGTGGCGCGGCGGTGTCGGGCGCGCGACCAAAACGTGACCGACACCGTGGGATCCGCCCTTCCCTGACGTCGTCGCGCGGGTAGTGTCGCCAGCACAGGAGGTGCGCTGATGACGTCGGAGAACCCGTCAGGCTCGAGTCGGTACGGCACGGGGGGCGCGAGCCCCGAGGAGCTCATGACCCAGGTCCGCTTCCTGGAGCAGGAGGTGGGTGACCTGCGTCGTCGCCTCTCCGAGGCTCCGGGGAGCCCGCGCGGCCTCGAGCTGCGCCTGGCCGACACCCAGCGGTCGCTGGCCGCGGTGACCTCGCAGAACGAGCGCCTCGCGCAGACGCTGCGGGAGGCGCGCGACCAGATCCTCAAGCTCAAGGAGGAGGTCGACCGTCTGGCCCAGCCGCCGGCCGGCTTCGGCACGTTCCTGTCGCGCAACGACGACGACTCCGTCGACGTCTTCACCGGTGGGCGCAAGCTGCGGGTGACGGTCAGCCCGGGCGTCGACCTCGACGACCTGCGCCGCGGCCAGGAGGTCATGCTCAACGAGGCCCTCAACGTCGTGGCCGCCCTGGAGTTCGAGCAGGTCGGCGAGGTCGTGATGTTCAAGGAGCTGCTCGCCGACGGCGAGCGGGCCCTGGTCATCGCCAACGCCGACGAGGAGCGCGTCGTGCGCCTCGCCGAGCCCCTGCGCCAGGAGACCATCCGCGCGGGCGACTCCCTGCTGCTGGACTCGCGGGCGGGCTACGTCTACGAGAAGGTCCCGAAGTCGGAGGTCGAGGAGCTGGTCCTCGAGGAGGTCCCCGACATCGCCTACGAGTCGATCGGCGGCCTCGGCGGCCAGATCGAGATGATCCAGGACGCCGTCGAGCTTCCCTACCTCCACCCCGAGCTGTTCAAGGAGCACGAGCTCAAGCCGCCCAAGGGCGTGCTGCTCTACGGCCCGCCCGGCTGCGGCAAGACCCTCATCGCCAAGGCCGTCGCCAACAGCCTGGCCAAGAAGGTCGCGGCCAGGACGGGGCAGGAGGGCAAGTCGTACTTCCTCAACATCAAGGGCCCCGAGCTGCTCAACAAGTACGTCGGCGAGACCGAGCGCCACATCCGCCTGGTCTTCCAGCGCGCCCGGGAGAAGGCCAGCACCGGCACCCCGGTGATCGTGTTCTTCGACGAGATGGACTCCCTCTTCCGCACCCGCGGCTCCGGGGTCTCCTCCGACGTCGAGAACACCATCGTCCCGCAGCTGCTCAGCGAGATCGACGGCGTCGAGCTCCTCGAGAACGTGCTGGTCATCGGGGCCTCCAACCGCGAGGACATGATCGACCCCGCGATCCTGCGCCCGGGTCGTCTCGACGTGAAGATCAAGATCGAGCGCCCCGACGCCGAGTCGGCGCGCGACATCTTCAGCAAGTACCTCAAGACCTCGCTGCCGCTGCACGCCGACGACCTCGCCGAGTTCGGCGGCGACCGCGACGCGTGCGTGGCCGGCATGATCCGGGCCACCGTCGAGCGGATGTACACCGAGACCGAGGAGAACCGCTTCCTCGAGGTGACCTACGCCAACGGCGACAAGGAGGTCCTCTACTTCAAGGACTTCAACTCCGGGGCGATGATCCAGAACATCGTCGACCGTGCCAAGAAGATGGCCATCAAGGACCTGCTCGACCACGACCAGCGCGGCCTGCGGGTCTCGCACATGCTCCAGGCGTGCGTCGACGAGTTCAAGGAGAACGAGGACCTCCCCAACACCACCAACCCCGACGACTGGGCGCGGATCTCGGGCAAGAAGGGCGAGCGGATCGTCTTCATCCGCACGCTCATCACCGGCAAGCAGGGCACCGAGCCGGGGCGCTCCATCGACACCGTCGCCAACACCGGCCAGTACCTGTAGTCCGCCGCCGGCTCCGCGGCCGACCGGACCCCCGGTGGCCGCGGAGCCGCAGGCACCTGCGGCGTAGGCTCGCGGCATGAGCGTGCGACGGGTCATGGGCACCGAGGTCGAGTACGGCATCTCCGTGGCCGGGCAGCCCCACGCCAACCCGATGGTGGCCTCCTCGCAGGTCGTCAACGCCTACGCCTCGGCCACGGTGCGCGCCCGCCGGGCCCGGTGGGACTTCGAGGAGGAGTCGCCCCTGCGCGACGCCCGCGGCTTCGACATGTCGCGCCAGGTGGCCGACGTCTCGCAGCTCACCGACGAGGACCTCGGCCTGGCCAACGTGATCCTCAGCAACGGTGCCCGGCTCTACGTCGACCACGCCCACCCCGAGTACTCCACGCCCGAGGTCACCACGCCGCTCGACATCGTGCGCTGGGACAAGGCCGGCGAGCAGGTCATGCTCGACGCCCAGGTCAGGGCGGGCCAGCTGCCCGGCGGCGCGCCGATCCTGATGTACAAGAACAACACCGACGGCAAGGGCGCCTCCTACGGCGCGCACGAGAACTACCTCATGCGCCGCTCGACCCCGTTCGCCGACATCGTCAGGCACCTCACGCCGTTCTTCGTCAGCCGCCAGGTCGTCTGTGGCGCCGGCCGGGTCGGCATCGGCCAGGACGGTCGCCAGCACGGGTTCCAGGTCAGCCAGCGCGCCGACTTCTTCGAGGTCGAGGTGGGCCTGGAGACCACGCTCAAGCGCCCGATCATCAACACCCGCGACGAGCCGCACGCCGACCCCGAGAAGTACCGCCGCCTGCACGTCATCATCGGCGACGCCAACCTCGCCGAGGTGTCGACCTACCTCAAGGTCGGCACGACCTCGCTGGTGCTGGCCATGATCGAGGACCGCTTCCTCGACCGCGACCTGGCCGTCGAGGGCCCCGTCGCCGCGCTGCGCGAGGTCTCGCACGACCCGACGCTGCGCCAGCTGCTGCGGCTGCGCGACGGGCGCACGCTGACCGCGGTGCAGCTGCAGATGGAGTACCTCGAGCTGGCCCGCAAGTACGTCGAGGACCGCCTCGGCGACGACGCCGACGCGCAGACCGTCGACGTGCTCGCCCGCTGGGAGTCGGTGCTCGACCGGCTCGAGCGCGACCCGATGCTCTGCGCCGGCGAGCTGGACTGGGTGGCCAAGCTCAAGCTGCTCGAGCAGTACCGCTCGCGCGACGGCCTGGACTGGGACGACGCCAAGCTGGCCCTCATCGACCTCCAGTACTCCGACATCCGCCCCGAGAAGGGGCTCTACCACCGCCTGGTCGGCGCCGGGCGCATCGAGCGCCTGCTCGACCAGCCCGGGGTCGACGACGCCATGCACGACCCGCCGGAGGACACCCGCGCCTACTTCCGTGGCCGCTGCCTGGAGAAGTACGCCGACCACGTCGCCGCGGCCTCGTGGGACTCGGTGATCTTCGACCTGCCGGGGCGCGAGTCGCTCCAGCGGGTGCCGACCATCGACCCGCTGCGCGGCACGAGGGCCCACGTGGGCGAGCTCCTCGACCGCTGCGAGACCGCCCAGCAGCTCTTCGCCGCGCTCACCCGCTGAGTCCCGGCTCGTCGCGCCCGGGGAGTCGCTAGGGTCGGCGTATGGCACAGGAGCAGAAGCAGCCGCGCAGGTCCTCGGAGACCGAGGAGGCCGTCGAGACGGCCCCCGAGACCGATGTCGCCGAGCGCAAGGGCACCATCGACGCCGACGTCGACGACATCCTCGACGAGATCGACGACGTGCTCGAGACCAACGCCGAGGACTTCGTGAAGTCGTTCATCCAGAAGGGCGGCCAGTGATCCCCGGTCCACGACTTCCCGTGTCCTACCTCCAGCCGGGGGTGTCCTCCTTCAGCGACTTCCTCGCCGACCAGGCCCCCGACCTGCTGCCGGGGCGCCGGGCGCTGCCGCAGGGGCAGGCCGGCGACCTCGCGCCGCACGGCACGACCATCGTGGGGGCGACCTTCCCCGGCGGCGTGCTGCTGGCCGGTGACCGTCGCGCCACGATGGGCAACATCATCGCGCAGCGCGACATCGAGAAGGTCTTCGCGACCGACGAGTACTCCGCGGCCGGCATCGCCGGCACCGCCGGGCTGGCCATCGAGATGATCCGGCTCTTCCAGACCGAGCTGGAGCACTACGAGAAGATCGAGGGCACGACGCTCTCCCTCGACGGCAAGGCCAACCGGCTCTCGGCGCTGATCCGCTCCAACCTCGGCATGGCCATGCAGGGGCTGGCCGTCGTGCCGCTCTTCGCGGGCTTCGACCTCGGTGACGCCCGCGGTCGCATCTTCAGCTACGACGTCACCGGCGGGCGCTACGAGGAGACCGGCTACACCGCGGTCGGCTCGGGCTCGATGTTCGCCCGGGGCTCGCTGAAGAAGCTCTACCGCCCCGACCTCACCGAGGCCGAGGTCGTCACGCTGGCCGTGCAGGCGCTCTACGACGCCGCCGACGACGACTCCGCCACCGGCGGGCCCGACGTCGCGCGACGCATCTTCCCCATCGTCCACGTCATCACCGCCGAGGGCGGTCGACGCCTCTCCGGCGACGAGGTCGCGGCGGTCGCCGACCGTGTCATCGCGGGCCGGATGTCCCACCCCGACGGACCCACCGCCCCGCTGACCGGAGGTGGGCGCGCATGAGCACGCCGTTCTACGTCTCGCCCGAGCAGCTGATGAAGGACCGGGCCGACTTCGCGCGCAAGGGCATCGCCCGCGGCCGCTCGGTCGTGGTGATCCAGTACGCCGACGGCGTCCTGTTCGTCTCCGAGAACCCCTCCCAGGCGCTGCACAAGGTCTCCGAGATCTACGACCGCATCGCCTTCGCCGCGGTGGGGCGCTACAACGAGTTCGAGAACCTCCGCATCGCCGGGGTGCGCCTCGCCGACATGCGCGGCTACGCCTACGACCGGCGCGACGTGTCGGGCCGTGCCCTGGCCAACGCCTACGCCCAGACCCTGGGCACGATCTTCTCCAGCGGCGGTGAGAAGCCCTACGAGGTCGAGCTCTTCGTGGCCGAGATCGGCGACGAGGCCGCCGAGGACCAGGTCTACCGGCTCACCTACGACGGCCAGGTCGCCGACGAGCACGGCTACGCCGTCATGGGCGGTGCGGCCGACGTCGTCGCGGGCTACCTCAAGGAGCGGTACGACGAGGGCGCCGCGCTCGGCGACGCCCTGCGCCTGGCGGTGGCGGCCCTGGGCCACACCCCGGACGAGAAGGGGGTGGCGCGCGACCGGGTCATCGCCACCCGCGACCTCGAGGTCGCCGTGCTCGACCGCACGCGCCAGCGCCCGCGCAAGTTCGTCAGGCTCAGCCCCGCGCGCCTCGAGCAGCTCCTCGGCGACCGCGCCTCGGCGGCGCCCGAGCCGGCGGCGGGGGAGACCACCACGCCCGACCTGCTCGGTGGAGCCGGCGAGGTGGAGGGCGAGCCCCCCGTCGCGCCCTGAGCCACGGCCGGCACCAGCACCGGCACCAGCACCGCCCGAGCCCGCCCCGGACCCACGTCCGGGGCGGGCTCGTGGCGTGCGGGCCCACGGGCGACACACACCGGCGTCCCACGAAATCCCCCGGTCACACCGTCGACACCGCACGCGCGATCGGCCTTCCTACGGTCGGGCTCGACCCCACGCCCGCCCGAAAGGTGCCCTGCATGCCCGTCTCCGCCGCCAGCCTCACCGACGAGGAGCTCACCGCCTTCGTCAAGGCCCGCCTGCTCGTCTCCGGCTTCGACCTCTCCCTCCTGCCCACCACCTTCGACGCCGCCACGGGCGTGCCGACCCAGGACTCCCTGGTCGCCTCGCTCAAGGGCTTCGTGCGCTCCACGCCCGGCGCGATCAACACCTGGCGACCCGCCAGCGGCTCACCGACCGACGACGACCTCTACGCCCAGCAGGTCGCACCGCCGCTGGAGTACCCCTCGATCGTCGAGGCGTGGACCGGGAAGGTGGACGCCTGATGGTCGCCGAGGTCAACCGCCGTGCCTTCCTCGCCGCCACCGGCGCGGCCGCCGCGCTCGGCGTGGTGGGCACGACCGAGGGTGCGGCCGCCGCACCCGCCGCCGGCAGCGCCGCCGAGCGCGCCGCCACCGCGCGGGCCATCGCCGGCATCAGGCTGCCGAACGTCGCGGTGAGGGCCGCGGCCAAGGCCGACCCCACCGAGGCGACGCTGGCCGAGGCGGCCCAGCTGCTGCGCCGCAACGTCGTCACCGCCACCGAGCTGGTCTCGGCCCACCTCGAGCGGGCCGACACCTACGACGGGGTCTACCAGGCCTTCAACGCCCGACCGGCCGAAGCCGCCCGGGCCCGGGCGAGGGCGGTCGACCGGGGCAGGGTGAGCGGACCGCTGGCCGGGATCCCGCTCACGATCAAGGACAACTTCTTCACCGCCGGCGTCGCGACCACGGCCAACTCGACCATCTTCGAGGACTTCGTGCCGACCTACGACGCGACCGCCTGGTCGCGGCTGCAGGCCGGGGGAGCGGTCATGGTGGGCAAGGGTCAGATGGGTCCCCTGGCGACGACCCGCGCCACCCTGCCCAACGGCACCGTCACCACGGTCAACGCGTGGACCCCGGCCGACGCGGGCGTCGACCCGGGCGGCTCCTCGACCGGTCCCGCGACGTCGGTGGCGGCACGGATGGCCTGCTCCTCCATCGGCACCCAGACCGGCGGCAGCATCATCCTGCCGGCCAACCGGCAGAACCTCACCGGCCTCAAGCCCACCATGGGCCGGGTCTCGCTCCACGGCGTCGTGCCGCTGACCTACACCCGCGACCACGTGGGGCCACTCGCCCGCGACGTGCTCGACGCCGCGATCATGCTCCAGGTGCTCGCTGGCGTCGACAGCCAGGACCCCCGCACCCAGGGCCTGCCCCGCAAGCCCGACTTCATCGCCTCCGCGCTGCCGAAGGTCGACCGCAAGGGCAGGGTCGTGGCGCGCCGGGCCACCCGGATCGGCGTGCCCGAGGGGTACCTCGCGAGCTTCACCGGTGAGGCCCTCGCGCTGCAGACCGAGGCGCTGGCCGCGCTCGACGCGATCCCGGGGCTCACGCTGGTCGACGTCACCTACCCCGACGACTGGGCCCTGCTCACCGGCACCTTCAACGCGGTGCGCCTGCCCGAGCGCACCGAGCCCTTCCTGCGCCTCCTGCAGCAGGACCCGACGAGGTTCGGGGTCTCGCTGACCTCGTGGGTGCAGGGCCTCTTCCTCTCCGGCGACGAGTGGATCACCGGGCAGCGGGCCAAGCACCGGCTGCTGCGCGACGTGCTCGACACCGTCATGGCCGACTGCGACGTGCTGCTGCAGACCAGTGTCGTGCCCTTCGACATCCTGGGCCTGCCGGAGATCGGCTTCCCGATCGGCTTCGCCGCCTCCAGCGCCGGCCCCGACACCCTGCCCGTCGGCACGGTCCTCGGCGGCGCGCCCTACGAGGAGGACCGCCTCATCGAGGTGGTCGCCGCCTATCAGGCCGTCACCGACTGGCACCTGCGCCGCCCGGCCGACCCCGACCTCGGCGGCCGGGTCGCCGGACGTCGCGGCGCCGCGCCCCGCCTCAGCGCCGACGAGGTGGCCCGCCTCACCGCCTGACCCGGCACGCACCGGCACGCCTCGGCACGCGCGGGCGGCGCTCCCTGCGGGGAGTCGCCGCCCGCTGCGGCGTTCCGCCCCCCGATCCCGCGCGGAGCGACGTACTGTCTCCTCATGGACCGTCGGATCTTCGGGATCGAGAACGAGTACGGCGTCACCTGCACCTTCAAGGGGCAGCGCCGGCTCAGCCCCGACGAGGTGGCGCGCTACCTCTTCCGCAAGGTCGTCAGCTGGGGCCGCAGCAGCAACGTCTTCCTGCGCAACGGCGCCAGGCTCTACCTCGACGTGGGCAGCCACCCGGAGTACGCCACCCCGGAGTGCGACGACATCACCGAGCTGGTCACCCACGACAAGGCGGGCGAGCGGATCCTCGAGGGCCTGCTGCTCGACGCCGAGCAGCGGCTCCACGACGAGGGCATCGCCGGTGAGATCTACCTGTTCAAGAACAACACCGACTCCGCCGGCAACTCCTACGGCTGCCACGAGAACTACCTCGTGGGCCGCGCCGGGGAGTTCTCCCGCCTGGCCGACATCCTCATCCCCTTCCTGGTGACCCGCCAGATCATCGTCGGCGCCGGCAAGGTGACCCAGACCCCGCGGGGCGCCTCCTACTCGGTCTCGCAGCGCGCCGAGCACATCTGGGAGGGCGTCTCGAGCGCCACCACTCGCAGCCGCCCCATCATCAACACCCGCGACGAGCCGCACGCCGACGCCGAGAAGTACCGCCGCCTGCACGTCATCGTCGGCGACTCCAACATGAGCGAGACCACCACGATGCTCAAGGTCGCCACCTGCGACCTGGTGCTGCGGATGATCGAGGAGGGCGTGGTGATGCGCGACCTCACCATGGAGAACCCCATCCGCGCGATCCGCGAGATCTCCCACGACATGACGGGGCGGCGCAAGGTGCGTCTGGCCAACGGCCGGGAGGCCAGCGCCCTGGAGATCCAGGGGGAGTACCTCGCCAAGGCCCGCGACTTCGTCGACCGCCGCGAGATCAGCACCCCCACGATCGAGCGCGCGCTCGACCTGTGGGAGCGCGGGCTCAAGGCGGTGGAGTCCGACGACCTGGGGCTGGTCGACCGGGAGATCGACTGGGTCATCAAGTGGAAGCTCATCGAGGCCTACCGCGCCAAGCACGGCCTGCCGATGGGCCACCCCCGCGTCGCCCAGCTCGACCTGGCCTACCACGACATCCACCGCGGCCGCGGCCTCTACTACCTGCTGGAGAAGCGGGGAGCCGTCGCGCGGGTCACCCACGACCTCAAGGTCTTCGAGGCCAAGTCGGTGCCCCCGCAGACCACCCGGGCCCGGCTGCGCGGCGACTTCATCCGTCGCGCCCAGGAGCGGCGCCGCGACTTCACCGTCGACTGGGTGCACCTCAAGCTCAACGACCAGGCCCAGCGCACCGTGCTGTGCAAGGACCCCTTCCGCGCCGAGGACGAGCGGGTGCAGCGACTCATCGACGGCATGTGACCCGGCGAGGGGCCGCAGGCCCCGGTGGGGCCGCCTCGTAGGATGCAGGTCGCTCCTGGGTCACCGGCCACCGCCGGCCCCGACGACCGCCACGTGAAGGATGTACCGGTGTCACGACACCTCCGCAGGCCGCTGGCCGTGCTGCTCCCGCTGCTGCTCGCCCCCACGCTCGTCTCGTGCGGCGAGGAGGTCGGCGCCCAGGGCGAGACCTCCGAGGGCCTGTCCGCGCTGAGCATCGGGGGCGACGTCGGCACCGACCCCGACGTCACGTGGTCGTCGGCCATGAGCTTCGACGCCGACGCCGACCCCGAGGTCGAGACCCTCGTCGAGGGCGACGGCCCGGAGGTCACCGCCGAGGACACCGTGCTGGTCAACTACTGGGTCGGCAACGGCTACACCGAGAGCCAGAGCTTCAGCACCTACACCGACGACGGCGCACCGCAGGCGCTCGACCTCTCGGCCGAGGACCTGGTGCCGGTCTTCACCGACCCCCTGGTCGGCCAGACGGTGGGCTCGCGCGTGGCGGTCGCCTTCAACGCCGAGGAGCCCTTCGGCGGCGCCGGCAGCCCCGCGCTGGGCATCGGCAACCAGGACCCGGTGGTCATCGTCTTCGACATCATGGGCCCCTACGACATCTCGGAGCCCTACGAGACCGAGGGCGCGGCCTGGACCCCCGACCTGGTCCTCGACGAGGACGGCAACCCCGAGGCGATGCGCTTCAAGGGCCGCCCGCGCCCGACCGGCGAGCTGCGCAGCCAGACCCTCGTCGAGGGCGACGGCCCCGCGCTCACCGCCGACGACACCGTGCAGGTCAAGTACCTGGGCCAGGTCTACGCCAAGGCCAAGCCCTTCGACGGCAACTACGACAAGCCCGACTTCCTCACCTCCCCGTTGAGCGGGCTGGTCGAGGGCTGGGCGCAGGGCCTCGAGGGCGTGCCGGTCGGCTCGCGCGTCGTGCTCGCCATCCCGCCGGACCTCGGCTACGGCGCGAAGGGCAACCCCGACGCCGGGATCACGGGCACCGACACGATCTACTTCCTGATCGACATCGTCGGCGCGGGGTGAGCGTCCGCAAGAGCGAGCGCCTGCTGAACCTGCTGATCATGTTGCTGGTCCAGCGGCACTTCGTGCCCAAGGAGCGGATCCGCTCGATCCTCTACCCCGGCTCGTCCTCCGAGGCGTTCGAGAAGATGTTCGAGCGCGACAAGGACGAGCTGCGCTCGCTCGGGGTGCCGATCGAGGTGGGCAGCATGGACACCTACTTCGACGACGAGCCCGGCTACCGGATCCGGCCCGACGAGTTCGCCCTGCCCGACATCGACCTGACCCCCGACGAGGCCTCGGTCGTGGGCCTGGCCACCCGGGTCTGGCAGCACGCCAAGCTCGCCGACGCCACCACCGAGGCCGTGCGCAAGCTCCGCGCGCTCGGAGCGCCGGTCGACGTCACGGCCCTCGACATCGTCGAGCCCCGCCTGAGCGCCGAGGAGCCGTCCTTCGACGCCTTCTGGGAGGCCACCGCGGAGCGCACCCCCGTCGTCTTCGGCTACCGCCGCCCCGGCCAGGACGAGGTGACGACCCGTCACCTCCAGCCCTGGGGCGTCACCCGCTACTCGGGGCGGTGGTACGTCGTGGGCCTCGACACCGACCGTGGCGAGGAGCGCGTCTTCCGCCTCTCCCGCGTCGAGGGCGAGGCGCGGCCCGACGGCCCCGCCGGCTCCTACGACGTGCCCGCCGGCACCGACGTGAGCGCGGTGGCCCGGCGCCTGGCCCCGGCCCCCGTGGTGCAGCGCGCCGTCCTGCTGGTGCGCCGCGGCGCGGGCCACCAGCTGCGCCGCGGCGCCGCCGGGGTGGAGACCGACGTGGTGGGTCCCGACGACCACACCACCTGGGACCGCGTGGTGCTCGAGCGCGACACCCTCGGCCTGGCCGACGAGGTGCTCGGCCACGGCGCCGACGTCTGCGTCGAGGAGCCGCTCGAGCTGCGCGCCCAGGTCGTCGAGCGGCTCCGCGCCGGCCTGGACCGTGCCAGCACGGCCGGCGGTGTCGCATGACCCCGCCGACACCCGCCCCCGCCCCGGGCGCCCGCGACCAGGTCGCCCGGCTGCTGACGCTGGTGCCCTACCTCCACGCCCACGGCCAGGTGCGCCTCGACGAGGCGGCCGCCGCCCTCGGCGTGCCCCCGCGACAGCTGCTCAAGGACCTCAAGGTCCTGCTGATGTGCGGTCTGCCCGGGGGCTACCCCGACGACCTCATCGACGTCGACCTCGACGCCCTCGAGGACCCCGACGGCGACGGCGTCGTCCGCGTGACCAACGCCGACTACCTCGCCCGTCCGCTGCGGCTGACCCCCACCGAGGCCACCGCGGTGATCGTGGCGCTGCGGGCCCTGCGCAACGGCGCGCGCCCCGACACCCGCGAGGTCGTCGACCGCGCGCTGGCCAAGCTCGAGGCGGCGGCCGCCGCCGGGTCGGCCGCACCCCGCATCGACCCGGGCGCCGACGGGGGAGACCCCGACACCGCCCTGCTGGCCACCCGCCTGCAGGACGCCGCCGACCGGGGGCGCCAGGTGGACCTGACCTACTACGTGCCCAGCCGCGACGAGGAGTCGGTGCGCACCGTCGACCCGCGCGGCGTCGTCTCCTCCGGCGGCGTCGCCTACCTCGACGCGTGGTGCCACCTCGCCGGGGCGCCACGCCTCTTCCGCCTCGACAGGATCCGTGAGGCCGTCGTCTCCGAATCACCTGTCGTGACCGACCCCGAGCCGCCGCGCGACCTCGCCGAGGGCATGTTCGCACGCTCGGGCGGCACCACCCCGGTGACGCTGCGCCTGGACCCCCCGGCGCGGTGGGTCGTGGAGTACTACCCCGTCGAGGAGGTGCGGCCCCAGTCCGACGGCGGTGTCGAGGTCGACCTGCTCGTCGCCGACCCGCGCTGGCTGACCCGCCTCCTGCTCCGGCTCACCCCGCACGCCCGCGTGGTCGACCGCGACGGCGCTCACCCAGAGTTCACCCAGACGTACACAGCAGCGGCCAGGTCAACCCTCGGTCTCTACACATGACGAGGCGTACAGTGGACCTCGTCGCGGTCGACGCCTCCGGGCACCCGACCGAGACCCGCACGCACACCCAACAGAGAAGGTCCTGATGTTCCTCCCCATGATCGGCATGCCCCAGGGCGCGGAGTGGCTCGTCATCCTCGCCATCGTCATCCTGGTCTTCGGTGCGGCCAAGCTCCCCGACCTCGCCCGTGGCACCGGCCAGGCGCTGCGCATCTTCAAGGCCGAGACCAAGGGCCTCAAGGACGACGACGACAAGGAGGGCACCGCCGCCGACACCACGCCGGCCGCCGAGCTCCCGCCGTCGCCGACCCCCGCCCCCACCCCGGCCGAGGACCTGACCGAGCAGCGCCCGACCGACCAGCACCGCAGCTGAGCCGCGACGACACCTCCCACCCGTGTCGATCTCCGGAGTCGTCAAGCTCTTCGTCGGTAAGCCGGTCCACCCGATCGGGTCCGACGGCCGGATGGCCCTCTCGGACCACCTCCGGGAGCTGCGTGCACGCATCCTCAAGGTCGTGCTCGCACTCCTGGTCACCCTGATCATCTCGCTGTTCTTCTTCGACCCGCTCTTCGCGGTCGTCAACGACCCCTACCAGCAGGCCCAGGACGCCCTGGGCGCCGACCGCACCCAGGCCACGACCTCGGGCGCCGGCGGCGGTCTGCTGCTCTACCTCAAGCTGTGCGGCCTGGCCACGCTGGTGCTGACCAGCCCGGTCTGGCTCTACCAGATCTGGGCCTTCATCCTGCCGGGGCTGCACCCCCACGAGCGCAAGTGGACGCGCGTCTTCGCCGCCATCGCCGGACCCCTGTTCTTCGCCGGCATCGTGCTGGGCTACGTCACGCTGCCCAAGGGCCTCGAGGTGCTCATCGGGTTCACCCCCGACGGGCTGACCAACCTCGTGGAGTTCAACGAGTACCTCACCTTCTTCAGCCGCACCCTGCTCGTCTTCGGCATCGCCTTCGAGATCCCGCTCTTCGTGGTGATGCTCAACCTCGCCGGCGTCGTCAAGGGCAAGTCGCTGGCCGCGCACCGGCCCTGGATCATCGTCGGCGTCTTCCTCTTCGCCGCGGTCGCCACCCCCTCCACCGACCCCTTCACCATGACGTTCATGGCCGTGCCGATGGTGCTGCTCTTCTTCGTCTCCGAGGTCATCGCCCGGTGGAACGACAAGCGGCGCGCCGCGCGCGGCATCAACGCCGGGCTCTCGCCCGACGAGATCTCCACCCTGTGAGCGCCGCCGCCACGCTGCACGACCTCGACCCCTTCGAGCTGCCCGAGTGGCTCGGGGAGGACGACGTCACCTGGGCCGCCGAGTCCGGGGTGCTCAGCGGCCACCGCGTGACCGGGGTGCTCTCGGGGCGCGCCGCCGGGTCGGGTCCGCTGCCGTGCGACCTGCTCGCCGTCGACGAGGCGCACCCGCGCCCCGTCGCCGCCGACGACGTGCGCTCCCGCGCCCACCTGGCGTGGCGCCACGGCCAGGTGCTGCTGGTGCAGCCGGCCGACGGCCCCGAGGAGGACCGGTTGACCCTCGCCGTACCGGGGCGGTCCTTCAGCGCCGACCTGGTGCTCGACGCCCTCGGGCGCCTGGCCAAGGCGGTCGGCGGCTCGCCGGAGCACTACAGCGTCCTGCTGCGGATCGGGGTAGGGCCGCTCCCGTAGGTTGGGGGTCATGAGCACGGCTGACGAGATGACCCCGGCCGAGCGCTACGCCTCCTACCGCGCGCACCGCAGGCACCCCGTCGTCCACGACTTCGAGGCGATGTACGACTTCGGCCTCGACGACTTCCAGCGTCGCGCGTGCCGCGAGATCGAGGACGGCCGCGGCGTGCTGGTCGCAGCGCCCACGGGGTCGGGCAAGACCATCGTGGGGGAGTTCGCGATCCACCTGGCCCTCCAGACCGGGCGCAAGGCGTTCTACACCACCCCGATCAAGGCGCTGTCGAACCAGAAGTACCACGACCTCGTCGCCCGCTACGGCCCCGACCAGGTCGGGCTGCTGACCGGCGACAACACCGTCAACGGCGAGGCGCCCGTGGTGGTGATGACCACCGAGGTGCTGCGCAACATGCTCTACGCCGGGTCGCGCACCCTCGACGGCCTCGGCTTCGTGGTCATGGACGAGGTGCACTACCTCGCCGACCGCTCCCGCGGCGCGGTCTGGGAGGAGGTCATCATCCACCTGCCCGACTCGGTCACCGTGGTGTCGCTGTCGGCCACGGTCTCCAACGCCGAGGAGTTCGGGGAGTGGCTGGAGACCGTGCGTGGCGACACCACGACCATCGTGGAGGAGAAGCGGCCCGTGCCGCTCTACCAGCACGTCATGGTCGGCAAGCGGCTGCTCGACCTCTTCGCCTCCTCCGACGTCGACGCCGCCGCCGGCTTCGTCAAGGAGGGCGCCCCGGTCAACGAGGAGCTGATGAAGGTCGCCCGCGACGACTGGGCCGCCTCCCGGATCAAGGACCGGCGCTCGCCCAAGGGAGCGCGCGGCAAGGGCGGGCCCAAGCAGGTCGGCAACGGCCGGCGCGTCTGGATCCCCAGCCGCTACGACGTCATCGAGCGCCTCGACCGCGAGGGCCTGCTGCCCGCGATCGTGTTCATCTTCAGCCGGGTCGGGTGCGACGCCGCGGTCTCGCAGTGCCTCAACGCCGGCATCCGGCTCACCACGCCCGAGGAGCGCGACGCCATCTACGCCTTCGTGGAGCAGAGCTGTCGCCACCTGCCCGACGACGACCTCCACGTGCTGGGCTACCACGACTTCCTCGACGGGCTCACCCGCGGTGTCGCGGCCCACCACGCCGGCATGCTGCCGGCCTTCAAGCAGGTCGTCGAGGAGCTCTACCTGCGCGGGCTGTGCAAGGTCGTCTTCGCCACCGAGACCCTCGCGCTCGGCATCAACATGCCCGCGCGCACCGTGGTCATCGAGAAGCTCTCGAAGTGGAACGGCGAGACCCACGCCGACATCACCCCGGGGGAGTACACCCAGCTCACCGGGCGGGCCGGGCGCCGCGGTCTCGACACCGAGGGCCACGGCGTCGTGCTCTGGCAGCCCGGCACCAACCCGCGCGAGGTCGCCGGCCTGGCCTCGACCCGCACCTACCCGCTGCGCTCCTCCTTCCGGCCCTCCTACAACATGGCCGTCAACCTGGTCCACCAGTTCGGCCGCGAGCGCGCGCGGGCCACGCTCGAGCAGTCCTTCGCGCAGTTCCAGGCCGACAAGGCGGTCGTCGGGCTGGCCCGCCAGCTCCGCAAGAGCCAGGACGCCCTCGAGGGCTACGCCGAGGCCGCGCAGTGCGACCGGGGCGACTTCATGGAGTACGCCCGGTTGCGCAAGCGCATCGGCGAGGTGGAGAAGGACGCCAGCCGCGCCAAGCGGGCCGACCGCCGCGCCGAGGCCATCGAGTCGCTGCGCCTGCTCAAGGTGGGCGACGTGATCGAGGTGCCGACCGGCAAGTTCGCCGGCCTAGCCGTCGTGGTCGACCCCGGCTGGGACGAGGAGGCGCCGCGCCCCTCTGTGGTGACGATGGACCGTCAGGCCCGCCGGCTGGCGATGATCGACTTCCCGACCCCGGTGCAGGCGCTCACCCGGATCAAGGTCCCCAAGAGCTTCAACGGCCGCAACCCCCAGATGCGCCGCGACCTGGCCTCCGCGCTGCGCTCGCGCACCCAGGGCGTCGTGCCGCCGCCCAGCGCCGGCGGCGGCTCGCGCCGCTCCTCCATCGCCCGCTCCGGGGCCGACGAGGAGGTCCTGGGGCTGCGTGCGCAGCTCAGGGCCCACCCCTGCCACGACTGCCCCGACCGCGAGGACCACGCACGCTGGGCCGAGCGCTACTTCAAGCTCGAGCGCGACGCCACCACCCTGCAGCGCCGGGTGGAGAACCGCACCAACACGGTCGCGCGCCAGTTCGACCGCGTCTGCGACGTGCTCAGCGCGCTGGGCTACCTCGCCCCCGACGGCGACGACCCCAGCGACGCCCGGGTCACCGACCGGGGCAAGCGGCTGATGCGGCTCTACTCCGACATGGACCTGCTGGCCGCCGAGGCCATCCGCGAGAAGCTCTGGGACGCCCTGCCCGCCTCCGGCCTCGCCGCCGCCCTGTCGGCCCTGGTGTTCGAGGCCCGTCGCGCCGAGGACCCCACCTCGCCCCGCCTGCCCGGCGGCGCCACGCGCGAGGCCATGACCGCCACCGTGCGGCTGTGGGGGGAGCTCGACCGCCTGGAGAAGGACCACAAGCTCGACTACCTGCGCCAGCCCGACCTCGGCTTCGCGTGGATCGCCTACCGCTGGTGCGAGGGCGACGACCTCGACGACGTGCTCGGCGACAGCGACATGTCGGCCGGCGACTTCGTGCGCCGCATGAAGCAGCTGCTCGACCTCGGTGGCCAGGTCGCCGACGCCGCCGGCGACACGCCCCTGCGGCGTACGGCGCGGGAGATGATCACCCGCATGAAGCGCGGCGTCGTCGCCTACTCCGGTCTGCCCGACTGACCCGGTCCGCCCCCGGTCCGACCCCGGCCCGCGAACGCACGACGGCCCGCCACCGGGATCGGTGGCAGGCCGTCGTGGGAGATGGCGGGGCAGGGGGTGGAGCTGGGGGTGGGGTTCAGACCACCTGCTCGATCGCCGCGGCCACCGGGGTGGACCCACCGACCAGCTCCCACTGCTTGCCGATCGTGCGGTCGTCGACCAGGCACGCGGCCACCACGGCGGCCACGTCGGCGCGGGAGACCTCGCCGCGCTCGAGGGTCTCGGCCAGCGCGACCTGGCCGGTGCCCGGGTCGTCGGTCAGGCCGCCGGGGCGGATGATCGTCCAGTCCAGGTCACTGGCCCGCAGCGCCTCGTCGGCGCCGCGCTTGGCGTCGACGTAGGCCTTCCACGCGTCCTCGACGTCGTCGCCCACGGGGTTGTCGACGCCGATCGCCGAGACCTGCACGAAGCGGCGGATCCCGGCCCTGCCGGCGGCCTCGATCGACTTGGTCGAGCCCTCGAGGTCGACGGTGCGCTTGCGCTCGATGTTGCCGTCGGCGCCCCCGCCCGCGGCGAAGACGACCGCGTCGCAGCCCTCGAAGGCCGCGGCGAACCCGTCGGCGTCCTCGGCCTCGATGTCGAGCAGGCGCACCTCGGCGCCCAGGGCCTCGAGCTCGGAGCGGTACTCCTCCTTGCGCACGAGGGCCACCGGCACGTGGCCGTGGTCCTTCAGCACACCGTGCAGCTGCTGGGCCACCTTGCCGTGGCCCCCGACGATCGCGATTCGACTCATGCCGTCCAACGTACGTCGCCCCCGCGCCGCGCCGATCACCCGAGCGGGGGGTCGGGGCGGGCGGCCCAGCGGGCGTCTCAGGCCTGGCCGAGCACGCCGAGCAGGCGCTGCACCGGCGACTCCAGGCCCCAGCGCGCGGCCAGGTCGGCCAGCCGCTCGGGGTCGGCCGGCGAGGAGGGCAGCGCCGTGGGGGAGCGCTCGAGGTCGATGTCGCGGGCCACCGCGACCACGCGGGGCGCCACGGCGAGGTAGTCGGTGGCGGCCAGGACCTTGGCCCGCGGGCCCTTGGCCAGGTCGGAGTCGGGGTCCTGGGCGGCGGCGAGGATGGCGGGGATGTCGCCGTGGCGCGACAGCAGCGTCGCGGCCGTCTTGTCGCCGACCCCGGCGACGCCCGGCAGCCCGTCGGAGGCGTCGCCCCGCAGGGTGGCGAAGTCGGCGTACTGCCCGGCGCCCACGCCGTACTTGGCGCGGACCCAGGCGTCGTCGACCCGCTCGTGGTTGCCGACCCCGCGCGCGATGTAGAGCACCCGGACGTCGGCGGCGTCGTCGACGAGCTGGAAGAGGTCGCGGTCGCCGGTGACCACGTCGACGGGCTGGCCCGCGCCGGTGGCGAAGGTGCCGATGACGTCGTCGGCCTCGAAGCCCGGGGCGCCCACGACCCGCAGGCCCACGGCCTCGAGCACGTCACGGATGATCGGCACCTGCACCTGCAGCGGGTCGGGCACCTCCTCCACGTCGGGGTCGGACTCGACCTCCTCCACGACGCGGTGGGCCTTGTAGGAGGGCAGCAGGTCGACGCGCCACTGCGGGCGCCAGTCGTCGTCCCAGCAGCAGACGAGGTCGGTGGGGCGGTAGTCGCCGACGAGGCGGGAGATGAAGTCGAGCAGGCCGCGCACCGCGTTGACCGGGGTGCCGTCGGGGCCGGTGATCTCCGGGACGCCGAAGAACGCGCGGAAGTAGAGCGACGCCGTGTCGAGGAGCATCAGGCGGCCGGGGGCGTCGGTCTGCGGGCTGGTCACGCCCGGCAGTCTCCCACGCGGCCTGCCCTACGCTGTCGGCCGTGACCACATCCGACGTCGAGGCCACCGACCGCAGGATCCTCGAGCTGCTCGCCACCGACGGGCGGATGTCCTACACCGACCTCGGCAAGGCCACCGGGCTGTCGACGTCGGCGGTGCACCAGCGGGTCAAGCGCCTGGAGACCCGCGGCCTGATCCAGGGCTACGGCGCCACCATCAACCACGCCGAGATCGGCCTGCCGCTGACCGCGCTGATCTCCATCCGGCCCATCGACCCCTCGCAGCCCGACGACTGCCCCGACCGGCTCCAGCACCTCACCGAGATCGAGTCCTGCTGGTCGGTGGCCGGCGAGGAGTCCTACGTGCTGAAGGTCCGCACCGCCACCCCCGCCGCCCTCGAGGACCTCCTGGCCCGCATCCGCCACGCCGCCAACGTCTCCACCCGCACCACGATGGTCCTCTCCACCTACTACGAGAACCGCCCGGTGACCGGCTGAGGGTGGGTCGGCGCCGGTGGCGGGTTTCACCAGCCGGCTGGCGAAACCCGCACCTGTCGGCCCACGCGTCGGCCGACAGGTGCGGGTCTGGGCCGACCAGTCGTCCGATCTCCGATTCCTGAGGGGGACGAGGAGCCCACCGGGGCCCGGTCGCCGAGCTGTGCGCCCCGAGACCCGTGCCGAGACCCGGGCCCAGACCCAGACCTGGGCCGGGCGCGGGGCCGTGGGTCAGGCGGCCCAGAGGCCGCCGGCGAGCACGGCACGGACGCGGGCGACGGTGCGCTCGGGGTGCTGCAGGTCGGCCCAGGTCAGGCGGACGCAGCGCCAGCCGGTGAGACCGACGACGAGCTGCTCGCGCCGACGCTCGCGCAGCAGGGCATCGGCCGCGGAGTCGCCGGGGGCCAGCAGCGTCGTGTACTTGACCTTGCCGTCGACCTCGGCGAACACCCCGAGGTCGGGCCAGGCGAAGTCGAGCCGGGCGACGATCACCCCGCGGGCGTCGCGGACGACGTACTGCGGGGTCGGTGTCGGCAGGTGGTGGCGCCAGAACAGGTACATCGTGCGCGACTCGGCGACGCTCTCGCAGCGCCCGTCGGCCAGTCCGACGACCAGCCGGGCGTGGAGGTGGCGGGGCCAGCGGACCGTGCTCGCCAGGCCCTGCCGCAGCGCGGGCACGGAGGTCTCGCCGCGGTGCAGCAGCGCGTTGGTGACGACCAGACCGTGCTCGACGTCGGTGAGGCTGATGACGTCGAGGGCGGTGCGCGTGCCCGACGTAGCCCAGCGGCCGTCGCGGCGGGTCAGGTCGCCGACCCTGACCGTCCCGCGGTGCTGCGCCACCCCGGCCTGCGAGCGACCGGCTCGTGCGTCGGTGCGGGTGAGGTGGACCGTGTCGGGCAGGTCCCACACCTCGGCCCCGAGCAGGTCGGCCGCACTCGTGTGCGACAGCACCACGTGGGAGCGCGCCGCCTGGTAGGCCGCTTCGGCCACCAGTAGCCGGCGCCGGCGTGCGTCGGCATCGCGCCACAGCGCACCGGCGCAGTAGGCGCCGTGGCGCAGCCGGTGCCACTCGCCCGAGCGCACCAGTCGGGCGATGCTCGTGTCGTCGTGGCCGAGGGCGAGCGCGTCACGGGTGGCGAAGACGTCGCTCACAGCGTGCAGGCGTGGGGTCGGGTCCATGCCTCGGAGGATGACCGGGCCCGACCCGCCTCAACCCGCCGTACGCCGCGGCTGTGGACAACCCCGCGGCACCCGAGCCTGTCGGCCCGGACCCGCACCTGTCGGCCCGTGCGTGGGCCGACAGGTGCGGGTTTCGCCAGCCGGCTGGCGAAACCCGCGACGCGCGGTCAGCGACTCACCAGGCCTGGAGGGCGGCGGTGCGCCGGGAGGCCTCGGCCATCTCGGCGGCCTTGAGGGCGGAGGTGTCGAGCTCGCCGTGCTCGGCCCACCAGTCGCGGCCGGCCTGGGGGAGGGTGTGGATCGGGTCGTAGTACTCGAAGGTGCGGGTGAGCGCCTCGGGGTCGGCGGCCTCGATGGAGGTGCGGTAGTTCTTCGTCCAGTAGGAGATGCCACGCTCGGTGTCGTAGTCGGCGAGCTGGTGCACCCAGCGCTTGCCGACGAAGGGCACGTCGCAGACGATGCGCGGGGTGGCAAAGCCGGGGAGGTAGCCCATGATGTGGTGCTGCAGGCGCTGGGCGTCGGCGACCGAGACCCGCCAGTGCTCCGAGAACGGGATCATATCGCACATGTAGAAGTAGTAGGGCATGATCTGCGCGCCGTCGAGCAGCCGGAAGCACAGGTCGAGCAGCGCGTGCGGGTCGGCGTTGACGCCGTTGAGCAGCACGCCCTGGTTGCGCACGTCGCGCACGCCGGCCTCGAGCATCGCGCGGGTGGCCTCGGCGACCAGCGGGGTGATCGAGTTGGCGTGGTTGGCGTGGGTGTGGATGGCCAGCGAGACGCCGCGGGCGCGGGCCAGACCGGCGACGCGGGCGACGCCCTCGCGCACGTCGTCCTGCAGCCAGTGCTGGGGGAGCCCGACGAGGGCCTTGGTGGCCAGGCGGATGTCGCGCACGTTCTCGATCTCGAGCACCGACATCAGGAAGGCCTCGAGGCGGGGCCACGGCATGTTGGCGACGTCGCCGCCGGAGACGACCACGTCGCGCACCGAGGGGGTGCGGCGCAGGTAGTCGAGCATGTCCTCGATGCGGTTGGTGGGCTTGCCGGCGAACTTCAGCTTCTCGATCACCGGGGTGGAGTTGCCCACGAGGTCCATACGGGTGCAGTGGCCGCAGTACTGCGGGCAGGTCGGCAGCAGCTCGGCCAGCACCTTGGTGGGGTAGCGGTGGGTGAGGCCCTCGGTGGCCCACATGTCGTGCTCGTGCAGCGAGTCGCGGGTGGCGTAGGGGTGGGAGGACCAGTCGGTGCGGCGGTCGGAGAAGACCGGGATCATGTAGTGGCGCACCGGGTCGGCGTAGAAGGCGTCGGTGAGCGAGCCGGGGCCGGCGGGCTCGGTGGTCGGCGCCATCGTGTTCATCATCTGCGGCGGCACGAGCATCGACATGGTGGCGCGCTCGGCCTGGTCGCGCTCGAGGTCGGCGTAGAACCGCTCGTCGAGCAGGTCGCCCATCAGCTCGCGCAGCTGGCGCACGTTCTTGACGCAGTGCGAGCGCTGCCACTGCACCGAGGCCCACTCCTCGGCGGTGACGTCGCGCCAGCCGGGGAACCGGGTCCAGTCGGGCTCGACCAGCTCGACGCGGCGGTACGGGTACGGCTGACCCGTCTGGTCCTCCACCAGGGAGGCGATGGACGTCTCGATGCTCATAAGGGAACCGTAAACGAAGATCCTCCTGCGTGTCGAACTACGCGCCGCAAGATCTTCGGTGTCGCGGTGCTGAGGCCGTCGTCCTCTAGACCAGTCCGCTCGCCGTCAGGGTCCGACGTACGACGGGGTCGTCGGCGGGCACGCCGTAGCGCAGCGCGTAGACGGTCTCCACCAGCTCCCGCAGGCCGACCTCGTCCTGACCGTCGGCGGGTGGGGTGAGCGGCTGGTCCATGAGCAGCAGCCGCGGGGCGTGGCCGTCGTCGTGGGGCGGCAGGTAGTCGCGCACGGGCTGCAGCCGTCCGCCGAGGCGCTCGTAGAAGACGATGCGACGGCGGTGCTCCTCGACCAGGTGACCCGCCAGACCCGGCTCGTCGGGGTCCTCGACGTCCCAGACCAGCCGGGTGCGGCCCTCCGCGCGCAGCCGTCCCGTGAGCTCGGCCCACAGCGCGGAACCGATGCCCTGCCCGCGCCGCCCGGCGGCGAAGTAGCGCAGGAAGGTCCAGCCGGTGTCGCCGCGCCCGGCGGGCGCGGCGTCGACCAGGTCGCGCACCAGGGCCAGCCCGACGGGCACGCCCCGGCGGTCCTCGCCGTCCTCGCCGTCCTCGCCGTCCTCCCCGGCGAGGTAGACGAGCATCCGGTCGACGAGGAGGTCCTCGAAGGGGGCGAGCAGCTCGTCGGGGAAGGCGCCCTCGTAGATCGCGCGGACCGCCTCGACGTCCGCCGCCCCCAGGGACGACAGCTCGACCAGACGGGCGCTCACGCGGACCACACCCGCTCGCCACCGAGCCACGTCTCGCGCACCTCGACCTCGCGCAGCCGCGCGGGGTCGACCTCGATCGGGTCGCCGGGGTCGGCCGACAGGACGGCGAGGTCGGCGAGCATGCCCGGCGCCAGGGTGCCGCGGCTGGTCTCCACCCGGGAGGCGTGGGCCGAGCCGTAGGTGTAGGACACCAGCGCCTCGAGCCCGGTCACCGCCTCGTCGGGCCCGCAGGGCAGCCCGCCGTCGGTGAGGCGGTTGACCATGTCGTGCATGCCCAGCAGCGGGGCGCCGTCGACGACGGGCCGGTCGGAGCTGCCGGGCACCACGATCCCCGCGTCGAGCAGGGTGCGGTGGCGGTAGGCCCACCCGGAGCGCTCCGGGCCGAGCGCCCGCAGCATGCCGTCGCCGATCTCGCCGACGAAGCGGCCCTGCGGCACCGGCACCACCCCGAGCGCCGCGGCGCGCAGCACCTGGTCGGGCCGCGAGACCCCGAAGTGCTCGATGCGGTGGCGCACGTCGGGTCGCGGCCAGCGATCCTGGGCCTCGGCGTAGGCGTCGAGGACGAGGTCGATGGCGGCGTCGCCGATGGCGTGGGCGGCCACGCGCCACCCCGAGCGGTGGGCCTGCAGGATGCGGGTGCGCAGCGCCTCGGCGTCGTCCTGGAGGTAGCCCCGCTCGCCGGGGGTGTCGGAGAAGTCCTCGCACATGGCGGCGGTGTGGCCGATCAGCGAGCCGTCGGAGAACACCTTGACCGGCCCGAGCCGCAGCCGGTCGTCGCCCAGGCCGGTGCGCACGCCCAGGTCGAGGCCGAGCGGCATGTCGTCGTCGACGTGCGCCGTGAGCGGGTGCAGCGCGTCGGCGGCCACCATCAGCTCCACCCGCACGGGCAGGCGGCCCTGCTCGCGCGCGGAGAGGTACGCCGCGACCTCGACCGGGCTCTTGCCGATCCAGCCGCCGCCCACGCCGGCCTCGACCACCGAGGTGATGCCCTGCGAGAGGTAGACCCGCCCCGCGCGCTCGATCGCGTCGACCAGCGTGGCCACGGGGTAGGGCAGCACCAGCGCGTTGAGCAGCTGCTGCGCCTGCTCCTGCAGCAGCCCGGTCGGCCGGCCGGTGGCGTCGGTCACGACCAGGCCGCCCGGCACGTCGCGGGCGGCGTCGGCCAGCCCCAGCTCGGCGAGCAGCGGGGTGTTGACCACGCACATGTGGCCGGAGGTGTGGCGCAGCCAGACCGGTCGTCCGCCGGCGGCGCGGTCGAGGGCGTCGCGGTCGGGGTGGGCGCCGATCTTGTTCTCGTCGTAGCCGGCTCCGACCACCCAGGCGCCCTCGGGGAGCGTCGCGGCGCGCTCGGCGACCGCGGCGTAGAGCGCGTCGAGGTCGGGCAGTCGCAGGTCGACCTCGGCCAGGCTGAGGCCGTACCACGCCATGTGGTTGTGGGCGTCGTGGAAGCCCGGCACGACGACGGCGCCGCCGAGGTCGACCACCCGCCGGGCGGGCACCTCCTCGGTGGCCACCACCCGACCGTGGAGCAGGGCGAGATGGGAGGCGACGTCGGCGCGACCGGGGCCGGTGAGGGTGCGGACCCGGGCGTTGGTGAGCAGGACGTCGGCCTGCAGCGCGGGGCTCACGAGGCGGCCCCGGCAGCGGCGGCCTCGCGGCGCAGCGCGGCCTTCTCGACGCGCTGGGAGGCGGTCAGCGGCAGCGACGCGCGCAGCTCCCAGTAGCGCGGCACCTTGAAGGCTGCGAGCCGCTCCTCGCACCACGCACGCAGCACCTCGGGCGCGTCCTCACCGAGGCCGGGCGCCACGACGTAGGCCTTGACCTCCTCGCCGCGCACCTCGTCGGGCACGCCGAGCACGGCGGCCAGCCGCACCTCGGGGTGCGACTGGAGCACGTCCTCGACCTCGTGGGCGGCGACGTTCTCCCCGCTGCGGCGGATCATGTCCTTCATGCGGCCCGCGAGGTAGACACGGCCCTGCTCGTCGAGGCGGGCCAGGTCGCCGGTGGGGAACCAGCCGTCGGGGTCGAAGGGGCTGGGGTGTCCGAGGTAGCCGTCCATCATGCCCGGCCCGCGCAGCCACAGCTGCCCGTCGTCGTCGACGCGCACCTCGCGGTGGGCGGCGGGCCGGCCCAGGCAGCCGGTGCCGACCAGCGCGTCGTGCTCCTCGGCGCCGACGCGGATATCGGCGCCGGTCTCGGTCATCCCGAAGGCCTCGTGCCAGCCGACCCCCCACCGCTCCTCGATCTCGGCGTGGCGCCCGGGCGGGATCGCCGAGCACTGCACCGCGCGCACCCGGTGGTCGCGGTCGGCGGGGTCGGGGTCCATGCGCAGCAGCAGCACGGGCATCGAGGCCAGGCAGTAGAAGTAGGTCACCTCGTGGGCGCGCACGCGGGCGAAGAAGGTGGAGGGGTGGAAGCCGTCGAGGGCCACGAGGTGGGCCCCGGCCAGCAGGGCGGTCGCGACGTTCCACTGCGGGTCGATGTAGTGGAAGGGCTGGGCGGTGAGCATGACGTCGTCGCCGGTGAGGTGGGGGAACCCGGTGGTGAGCGAGCCGGCGAGGGTCGTCCAGTACCGGTGGGGGAGCAGGCAGCCCTTCGGGCGACCGGTGGTGCCGGAGGTGTACTGCACGTTGGCGGTCGTGGCGGGGTCGACCGGCCGCTGCTCGAAGGGCGCCACGGTGGCGGCACCGGCGTCGAGGTCGGCGACGTCGAGCACCTCGGGAGCCGGCTCGACGCCCGCCAGCACCGCGGAGTACGCCGGGGACGCCAGCACCAGCCGCACACCGGCGTCGGCGAGCACGTGGCCCGCGTCGGCGCTGCGGTAGCGGACGTTGAGCGGCACCATCGCCGCACCGAGCCGGGCCAGCGCCAGCCACGCGGTCGGGAAGTCGGCGGTGTTGCCCAGCAGCACGCCGACGCGGTCACCCTGGTCGACGCCGCGCTCGCGCAGCTGCTGCGCCCACGCGGCGGTGCGGGCCTCGACCGCGGCGAAGTCGAGCCGGGTGAGGCCGCCGTCGGCGTCCTCGAAGGTCCAGGCCGGTCGGTCGGGCCAGCGGCGCGCGGCCCGCACGACGAGGTCGGCGAGGCTGGCGTCCTGCAGGTCGGCCCCGGCCAGCGGCGGCTCCTCCCGGGGCGTCCCCGGCGCGTCGACCTCAGCCACGGACGAACTCCTCGCGGGGGGCCTCGCCCTCGCCCGAGAGCGAGGTGAGGACGGCGTGGTCGACCTCGCGGGCCATGGCCTCCTCGATCGTGGCGTCGAGGCCCAGGTCGAGCACCTGCTTGGCCAGGCTCACCGACAGCGGCGGCCGTGCGGCGACGCGGCGCGCGAGCTCGAGGGCGACCTCCTCGTGCCGGCCCGGGGGCACGGAGCGGGCGACCAGGCCCATCGCGGCGGCCTCGGCGCCGGAGACCCGCTCGCCCAGGAGCAGCAGCTCCTTGGCGCGGGCCCAGCCCACGAGCACGGGCAGCAGCCGTGAGACCCCGCCGGTGACGCTGAGGCCGACGCTGACCTCGGGGAAGCCGAAGGCGGCGTCCTCGGCGGCGACGACCACGTCGCAGGCCAGCGCGAACTCCGCGCCGGCACCCAGGGCGTAGCCGTGCACGGCGGCGACGACCGGGCCGGGGAAGCGGCGCACGAGCCGGGTGACGTCCTGGATGGCCTCGAGCCGGGCCCGGGTCTCCAGGACGGTCTCGACCGGCTCGGGCTCCTTGAGGTCGTGGCCGGCGCAGAAGGCCCGGCCGCGCCCGGCCAGGACCACGGCGCGCGCACCGTCGGCCTCGGCGCGCCGCAGCCCGGCGGCGAGGGCGTCGGTGAGGGCGGGGACGACGGCGTTGAGCCGCTCGGGGCGGGCCAGGTGGAGCTGGGCCACCGTGCCGTCGTAGGTGTAGTCGACGCTCACCGGCGCGGCCTCCTGCTAGTCTCGGGCTCCATCGATCGATCGATCGATCGGATCCGACGCTACACCACCGGGAGGCCGGATGAGAGCCGCGGAGACCGCACCGGCCCCGACGGCGCAGCGCGTGCGCGAGGCCGCCCTCGAGCTCTTCGCCGAGCGCGGCTACCACGGCACCGGGATCCGCCAGCTCGCGGAGCGCGCCGGGCTCTCCTCGGCCTCGCTCTACCACCACATGGGGTCGAAGGAGGAGCTGCTCGGCGCCCTGATGCGCGAGAGCCTCGAGCGGCTGCTGGCCGAGGCGCAGGACGTGGCCGCCCGGGAGCCCGACCCGGGGGAGAGGCTGTGCGCCCTGGTGCGCCTGCACGTGCGCAGCCACGGCGAGCGCCCGCTGGAGACCCGGGTCGTCGACGGTGAGGTCGCCGCGCTCACCGGGCCGGTGCGCGCGGAGGTGGTCGGGCTCCGCGACCGCTACGAGGCGGTCTGGCACGACACCATCGACGCCGGGCTCGCGGCGGGGCTCTTCCACGTCAGCTCGCCGGCCCTGGCCCGCCGGGCCCTGCTGGAGATGTGCAGCGGGGTCGCGCGGTGGTTCGACCCGACCGGTCCGACGGCGCTGCCCGACCTCGCGGAGCAGTACGTCGACCTCGCCCGCGCCCTCCTCGGGGCTGTTGCCACAGCGGGTCGGCGCGTCGACGGCGACACGCCGCGACCGGTCTAGATTTCTCGGGGATTTTCACGATCCAGAGCGCCGCGCTGACCTGCGCAGACGCGCGTCGCCGCAGGTCAGCGCTCGGTTGACACCCGGGCGCGCAGAAAGTCATCGTGTGCCGTCCGCTCGCGCAGATCGCGGGAGTCGGACCGACGTCCGAGTGGCCGTGTCGGAGGGTGTGGGTGCCACGCACCTGTCCGACGCTGTTCGCGGAGGTCGGTCCGCTCCGCGGGAGTGGGCACGGAAGGATCCTGGTCCCCCTAGACAACAGCGCGGCCGCGGCAGCCGGTCTCGCCCGGGCTGGACCGACGGGTGCCGGGATCCTTCCGTACCTCTGCCGGGACACGCCCCGTACCGTGGTCGCGTGCTGATCCGGAGCCTGGGCGCCCTCCTCGCCGGTGTCGCCCTCTCGCTGGCCTTCGAGCCGGTCGCGGTGCCGGCGGTGCTGCCACTGGCCGTGGCCGGCTTCTTCGTCTGCGCCCACGGCCTGTCGGCGCGGCGCGGGCTGGTGGTCGGCCTCGTCTTCGGGCTGTCCTTCTACCTGGTGCACATCTGGTGGATGCGCGCCGTCGCCGTGCCCGCCTGGATCGCGCTGTCGGTGGTGGAGGCGCTCTTCTACGCCGCCCTCGGCGCCGCGGTGGCACGGCTCTCCACCGCGCCGCGCACACGAGGCGCCTGGCCGCTGTGGGCGGGCGCCGCCTGGGTGGCCGCCGAGGTCGTGCGCAGCGGCTGGCCCTTCAGCGGCATGCCCTGGGGCCGGCTGGCCTTCGCCGTCGTCGACACCCCGGTGGCCGCCTCGCTGCCGTGGGTCGGCATGGTCGGCGTGAGCGCGCTGCTCGCGCTCGGCTCGGCGCTGCTGGCCTGGCTCGTGGTGGCCACGGGCCGCTCCCGGCTCGCGGCGGGCGGAGCACTGGCGGGCCTGGTCGCGCTGCTGGCGGTGCCGGCGCTCGCGCCGTACGACGCGGGGGCGCGCGAGCTCGACGAGGCCCCGAGCACCGCCACCGTCGCCGCCGTGCAGGGCGACGTGCCCGGACCGCTGGGCAACGACGTGCTCTACGACTTCCGCCAGGTGACCGAGAACCACGTGCAGGCCACCGTCGACCTCGCCGACGACGTCGCGCGCGGCGAGGCGGCCCGTCCCGACTTCGTGCTGTGGCCGGAGAACTCCACCGCGGTCGACCCCTTCAGCGACGTCACGACGCGTGCCGGGATCGAGCGGGCGGTCGGCGCGATCGGGGTGCCGGTCGTGGTCGGCGGGCTGGTCGACGACGGCCCCGACCACGTGCTCAACCAGGGCATCGTGTGGGACCCGGTCAGCGGGGCGGGGGAGCGCTACACCAAGTGGCACCCGGTGCCCTACGGGGAGTACATCCCCTTCCGACAGCTGCTCGACTTCAACTTCGGCGAGCTGGCCCGCATCCAGCGCGACATGCGGGCCGGCACCCGGGTGGAGCCGCTCGAGGTCGCCGGGGTGAGCGTGGCCGACGCCATCTGCTTCGACATCGCCTACGACGACGGCATCTACGCCCAGGTGACCCGCGGCGGGGAGCTGCTCACCGTGCAGACCTCCAACGCCACCTTCATCCAGACCGACCAGATCGACCAGCAGTTCGCGATCACGCGGCTGCGGGCGATCGAGACCGGGCGCTGGACGGTGGTGGCCTCCACCAACGGCGTCTCGGGGGTGGTCTCGCCGACCGGCGAGGTCGTGGAGACCGCCGACCCCCGCACCACCGCCGTGCTCGTCTCGGAGGTCGGGCTCACCAGCACCGTCACCCCGGGGGTCAGGGTCGGGCCGTGGGTGGCCCGGCTGTGCATCCTGGCGTCGCTCCTCGGACTCCTGGCGGCCGTCGTCCCGTATCGTCGTCGACCCACACTCACGCACCGCACCTCCGGGAGCGCGCCCGCGCTCGCCGGTCACTCGAGCGAACGAGGCCCCGCATGAGCATCGCCGGACTCGGCCGCGTCGTCATGGTCGTCCCGACCTACGACGAGGCCGAGAACATCGCCTGGATCGTCGGGCGGCTGCGCCGGGCGCAGCCCGACGTCGACGTGCTCGTCGTCGACGACGGCTCGCCCGACGGCACCGGCGACCTCGCCGACGCCCTCGCCGCGGCCGACCCCCAGGTCAGCGTCGTGCACCGCACCGCCAAGGAGGGCCTGGGAGCGGCCTACCTCCACGGCTTCGACGTCGCGCTGCGCGCCGGCTACGACGTCATCGGCGAGATGGACGCCGACGGCTCCCACCAGCCCGAGCAGCTCGGTGCCCTCCTCGACGCACTCCAGCAGGCCGACCTCGTGATCGGCTCGCGCTGGGTGCCCGGCGGCTCGGTCGTGAACTGGCCGTGGCACCGCCAGGCGCTCTCGCGCGGGGGCAACCTCTACGTGCGCCTGCTCCTGGGCATGTCGGTGCGCGACGCCACCGCCGGGTTCCGGGTCTTCCGGCGCACCACCCTGGAGAAGATCGACCTGTCGACGGTCGCCTCGACGGGCTACGTCTTCCAGACCGACCTCGCCGCCCGCACGCTGCGGGCGGGCCTGCGGGTGCGGGAGGTGCCGATCGAGTTCGTCGAGCGCGTGCGCGGCGACTCCAAGATGAGCGGGTCGGTGGCCTCGGAGTCGCTGCGGCGCGTCACCGAGTGGGGCCTGCGCGAGCGGCGCCGCCAGCTCGCCGAGGCCGTACGCCGCCGCCGCGCCCGCACCGCCGGGTCGGGCCGCTCGCACCGCGCGCGCAGCGGGGCGGGACGCCCGTGAGCCAGCCCGACGACGCACCCCGGCCCGGCCGGCGACCCGGCAGCCCGGCCGCCGGCCGGCGCCGCCCCTGGGCGCTGCTGCTCGTGGTCGCCTTCGTGGTGATGCCGATCGTCGAGATCTACGTGCTGATCCAGGTCGGCCAGGTCATCGGCGTGGGCTGGACCGTGCTGCTGCTCGTGCTCGACAGCATCCTCGGGGGATGGCTCATCCGCCGCGAGGGGGCGCGCGCGTGGCGGGCGATGCGCACCACGCTGGAGGCCGGGCGCATGCCCGCGCGCGAGCTGGCCGACGGCGGGCTGGTGGTGCTGGGCGGCACGCTCATGCTGAGCCCGGGCTTCGTGACCGACGTCTTCGGCATCCTGCTCATCCTGCCGATCACGCGCCCGCTCTTCCGCGGCGTGCTCACCACGCTCGTCTCGCGACGCCTGGTGGGGGGTGTGGCCGGCGGCGGCCCCGCCGGACCGGGCGGCTTCCCGGGCGGGTTCCCGGGCGCACCCCGCCCGGACGCACGACGCCCCGGACCGGGGCCGCAGGGGCCGGTGGTCCGGGGCGAGGTCGTCGACGGCGAGTAGCCGCCGCGTCGCGGGGTCCGGCCGGGGCCGGACCCGCGCGGGCGTCAGGCGGAGGCCTGGCGCTTCTTGGCGTTGGCGCGGTGGAGGTGGGCCGGGCCGATCTCGCCGCCGCGCAGCAGCTCGAGGCGCTCCTTGAGGATGTCCTCGAGCTCCTTCTCAGAGCGGCGCTCGAGCAGCATGTCCCAGTGGGTGCGCACCGGCTTCTCGGCCTTGACCTCCTTCTCGATGCCCGACGTGCTCAGCGCCTCGGCGCCGCAGCGCGGGCACTCCCACACCGCCGGGATCTCGGCCTCGACCGACATCGTGATCTCGAAGCCGTGACCCTGCGGGCAGCGGTAGCCGACCTGCTGGCGGGCCGCGAACTCGATGCCACGCTCGTCCTCGAAGCTCTGTCCTCCGAGTCGCGCTCCGCGCAACGTGCGCTCAGCCATGAGGCACCTCCAGTTCCTTGTCCCCCGGGTGGTCTGACGTGAGGCCGAAGCACGGCACGGTCGCCGTGGGCCGCGGGAACGCAGCGGCCGTCGCGATGCCGGTCTCACGAAGTGATCAACGGTACTGAGGTCCGGACAATTCCGGAAAACACCGCGACGCGGCTCACCCCCGCGGATTCACAGTCGCCTCTCAGGATGCGGCCCCCGGGCGGCGGGCGAGCCCCTCAGGCCGCCGCCCGCCGCATCAGCGAGGCCGGCACGGTGTTGCCGGCCTCCTCGATGCCGCGCCGGGGGTCGAGGCGCAGCAGCACCAGGAAGCCCAGCAGGAAGAACACCAGGAGGGCGAAGATGGCGGGGCGGTAGGAGCCGGTGAGCTGGAAGACCACGCCGAAGAGCAGCGTGCCGAACCACGAGGTGCCGCGCTCGGCAGCGTTGTAGAGCGCGAAGTACTCGCCCTCGCGGCCGCGCGGGATGAGCAGGCTGAAGAACGAGCGCGACAGCGCCTGGGTGCCGCCCATGACGACCGCGATGGCGGCTCCGGTGAGCACGAAGAGCCCGACGTCGCCCGCGGGCAGGGCGATGGCGGCGACGACGATCGCCATCCACCCGACCGTGCCCCACAACAGGCAGCGGTAGGCCCCGTGGGTGGAGGCCAGCCGGCCGAAGAGCAGCGCGCCGCCGAAGGCGACGAACTGGATCATCAGGATGGTCGCGATGAGCACCGTCTGGCTGAGACCGAGCTGCTTGGAGCCGTAGGTCGAGGCGCTCGCGATGACGGTCTGGATGCCGTCGTTGTAGAAGAGGTAGGCGATCAGGAAGGTCATGGTCATCGGGTAGCCGCGCAGCTCGCGCATCGTGGTCCACAGCTGCCCGAAGCTGCGCTGCACGAGGGAGCCCTCGCGCGACGGCGCCTCGGGGGAGGGCTGGTGGTCGCGCAGCCGCACGAAGGGCACGATCGTGAAGCCGGCCCACCACAGCGCCGCCGAGAGCATCGAGAGCCGTACGGCGAGCTCGGTGCCGATGCCGAAGGCGTCGTGGCCCAGCACGACGACGAGGTTGAGCAGGAGCAGCAGGCCTCCGCCGAGGTAGCCCCACGCCCAGCCGCGCGAGGAGACCCGGTCGCGCTCCTCGACGGTGGAGATGTCGACGAGGATCGCGTAGTAGCTCACGAGCGAGCAGCCGCCGAGGATGCTCGCGGCCACCACGGCGACCGCGCCGAGCTGCCAGTCGTCGCCCTCCATGAAGAACAGCAGCGACCCGGCGAGCGCGCCGGCCCACGCGAAGCCGGCCATGTGGCGCTTCTTGTGCGCCGAGCCGTCGACGAAGGCCCCCACCACGGGCAGCACGAAGGCGCTGGCGATGGTGGCGAAGGTCGTCAGGTAGGCCGGCAGCGAGCCGGCGGCCAGGTCGAGCCCCAGCAGCGAGACGGTGCGGCTGCAGGTCTCGTCGGGGTCGGGGCAGCCGGCGGCCCGCCCGGCGACGGTGATCATGTACGGCGCGAAGAGCACCGTCAGCACCGAGGTGTAGAAGGCGGAGTTGGCCCAGTCGTACCAGCTCCAGGCCCGTTGCTCGCGCCGCCGCTCCAGCGGACGCAGGTCGGCGACCCCGCGCGGGGCGCCGGTCGACTGCTCGGGGTCGGTGCTCATGCGGGCTCCCTCCACCGCCCCGCCGCGAGGAGGACCTCGCGGAGGACGTCGGTGCGGTCGGTCATCAGGCCGTCGACGTCGAGGTCGAGCAGCGCGGTCATCTCCTCGGGGTCGTCGACGACCCACACGTGCACGTGCTTGCCGGCCGCGTGCGCCCGGCGCACGACGGAGCGGGTCACGACCTGCAGCCGCCAGCGGCCCCACCGCCGCTCCCGTGGCACCTGGAGGGCCGCGACCCGCCGTCCGGTGAGCAGGTCGGCGAGGCGCGCACTGGGGCACAGCCGCCACACCGCCACCTCCACGGGGTGGGCCGAGGTGGCCACGCGCCCGCCGGTGAGCCGGCGGAACCGCCCCAGCCGTCGCGGGGAGAACGAGCCCACCAGCAGCCGGTCCCACGCCTCGCGCGCGGCGACGAAGTCGGCGAGGGCCGCCACGGCGCCGTCGGACTTGAGGTCGACGTTGAAGCGGGCCCCGGGCAGGGCGTCGAAGAGCTCGGCCAGGGTCGGCACCTGCTCCCGGCCGCCGACCCGGGCTCGTCGGACCTCGGCCAGGCTGAGCGAGGAGATCGCGCCGCGCTGGTCGCTGACCCGGTCGAGCACGCTGTCGTGGAAGGCCAGCAGGACGCCGTCACGGGTCACGTGCACGTCGGTCTCGAGGTAGCGGTAGCCGAGGTCGGCGGCGTGGCGGAAGGCCGCCAGCGTGTTCTCCAGACCCTCGATCTCGGGGTGGAAGGCCCCACCGCGGTGGGCGAAGGCCAGCACCGGTCGCGTCGGCCCGGCGTCCGTGGTGCCCTCCCGCAGGTACGCCGGCACCGCGTCGGCCCGCGACGCCCGCGGTGCGGCCGAGGTGCGCGGGCGTCGGGTCACGGGCGTGAGTATGCACCTCCGCGCCCGGCCCCGGGGAGCGGCGGGTGGGGCCCGCCGCGCGTGTCGGCCGCCGGCCCGGCGCGGGTGGGGGCCGGTCGGGGGCGGGTCACAGCCAGGTGTCGGCGTCGGCGCGCCCGAGGAGCACGGGGAGGGCGCGCCGCCACCGCTCCACGACCCGCGCCTGCGCGGAGCCACCGGGGTCGACGAGCCGGGTCATGGCGGCGCCGGTGAGCAGGTCGACGGTGAACTGCACGAGGGTCGCGACGCGGGGGTCCTCGTCGCCGACGACCCCCGCCACGGTGGCGTGCACCGTGGCGAAGACCCGGCGCTCGACCGGGCCCAGCACCGACCTGAGGTCGGGGTCGGTGCGCGCGGCCACCCACAGCTCCAGGACGGCCAGGAAGACGGGGTCGGCCAGGTCGGCCTGCACGAGGTCGACCGCCGCGTCCCAGCCGGTCTGCGGGCCGGCCTGCGTGTCGGCCTGCGTGCCGGCCCGCGCGTCGGCCTGCGCGTCGGCCCTGGTGCCGGTGCTGGTGCCGGCCCGCTCACCGAGCACCCCGAGGCGCCGGGCGGCGACCTCCTCGACGACCGCCACCATCAGCGCCGCCCGGGTGGGGAAGTGGTGCAGCAGCGTGCCGCGGGCCAGACCGGCGCGCTGCTGCACCTCGGCCAGCGTGGTGGCGGCGTGGCCCTTCTCCAGCAGCGAGGCCACGGTCGCGTCGAGCACCCGGGTCCGGGTCGCCGCGCTGCGCTCGGCCTGGCTGCGCCGGGGGTGTGACGGGCGGGTCGCGGTCATCGGGCCAGGCTAACGGTCCTGGCCCACAAACAGTCCGGGCCGACGGTATGTTGGGCCCATGGACCCCGAGCCCTCCGCGGCGACCGACCCCGCCCGACCCGCCGCCCCCGGCCGCGCGCCCGCCCCCGCCGACCGGGTGGCGCGCGCGGTGCGGCGTACGACGGCGGGGGCGCGGGGATCGGTGGCGCTCGCGCGGACCCCGGGGCTGGTGCGCGGCCTGGCCGCCGGGGTGGGCGAGGGCCTCGCCGCGCGGGTGGGGCTGGCCGGCTCCGCGCGCAGCGGGCCGGAGGAGGGCGCGGGGACGGGCGAGCACGGCGTGCTCGACCCCGACGCCGCGATGCCCGCGCCCGCGGGGCTCGACGGGTTCGCGCGGCACGTGGGCGCGGCCCGGTCGGTGGCGTCGCCCGCAGCGGCGGTGGTCGAGCAGCTGCACTCCACCGGAGCGCTCGCCTCGTGGCTGACCCTGCACGCCGCCTACCGCGGCGACGTGCCGGAGGTGCTGGCCGAGGGCGACACCCTGCGCCAGCAGATCCTGCTCATGGACATCCCCGCCGAGGCGCGCTGGCGGGTGGAGGCGGCCGACGAGCACGGCCTGGCCCTGCGCGGCACCGGTCCGATGGGCGTCACCCTCGCGCTGTGGCTGCGCGTCGCGCCGACCGACGGCGGCAGCGTGGTGAGGCTCGACGCCGGTCTCGACGGCGCACCCCTGCGCGGCCCCGTCGGCACGACCGCCACCCGCAGCGTCGAGGCCGCCCTCGCCTCCTCGCTGGTGGCGCTCTCCGAGGCGCTCAGCGGCGCGGCACCGGCGGGCCCGCGGCTGCGGGTCGGCTCCGCCCCCGTGCTCCACCGGGCCTCGGGCCGGATGCTCGAGGCGAGCACCCCGGTGATCGTGGGCGTGGGCCAGGTCGTGCAGCGCGACCCCGACCCGGCGGCCCGGCCCGACCGCGACCCCGTCGCGCTGGCCGTCGAGGCGCTGCGGCTCGCCGCCGAGGACGCCGGCGCGGCGCTCGACCTGCTCGCCGCCGCCGACCACGTCTACGCCGTGCCCAGCGCGTCGTGGACCTACGCCGACCAGGCCGCCCTCGTGGCCGCCGGCGTCGGCGCGACTCCGGTCGCGACCGTGCAGTCGAGCCCCTACGGCGGCGACGGCGGCCAGCTGGTCGTCAACGACGCCGCCGAGGCCGTGGCCGAGGGTCGCGCGCACGTCGTGCTGCTCGCCGGCGCGGAGGCGGGCGCCACGGTCTCGCGGGCGCAGGCGCTGGGGATCGAGCTCGACTGGCCCCGCCAGCCCGAGGGCACCGCCCCCACCCGCACCGTCGGCGTCGACCGCGTCGCCAACACCGAGGCGGAGACCGGGGTGGGCCTCGGCGCGCCCGTCTACGTCTACGCCCTGCTGGAGTCGGCGGTGCGCCGGCGCCTGGGTCGCAGCGCGAGCGAGCACCTCGACCACGTGGCGCGGCTGTGGTCGCGCTTCTCCGGCGTCGCCGCCGCCAACCCCTACGCGTGGTCGCCGCACCGGGTCGCCGCGGAGGACCTGGCCACGCCCGCACCCGACAACCGCGCGGTCAGTGCGCCGTACACCAAGCTGCTGTGCGCCAACCTGCAGGTCGACCTGGCCACGGGCACGGTGCTGACCAGCGTCGCCGCCGCCGAGGCCGCCGGCGTCCCGCAGGAGCGGTGGGTCTTCGTGCACGCGGGCGCCTCGGCCCACGACGAGTGGTTCGTCTCCGAGCGCGACGACCTGTCGCGCTCGCCCGCGATCGCCGCGATCGGCGCGGCCGCGCTGGCCCACGCGGGCGCCTCGATCGAGGACGTCGACCTGGTCGACCTCTACGCCTGCTTCCCCTCCGCGGTCGAGATCGCGGCCGACGCGCTCGGACTGCCGCTCGACGACCCCGCCCGACCCCTGACGGTCACCGGCGGGCTCACCTTCGCCGGCGGTCCCGGCAACAACTACGGCAGCCACGCCGTCGCCACGATGGTGCCGCTGCTGCGGGCCCGCCCGGGGGCGCTCGGGCTCAGCACCTCGCTGGGCTGGTACGCCACCAAGCACGCCCTCGGCCTCTACTCCGCCACCCCGCCCGAGCGCGCCTTCGCCCACCTGCGCCCGGTGGTGGACCGGCCGCCCCGGCGCCCCGTGCTCGCCTCCTACGCCGGACCCGCCGTCGTGGAGGCCGCCACGCTGCCCTACGACCGCTCCGGCGAGCCCGAGGCCGTCGTGGCCAGCCTGCTCACGCCGACGGGGGAGCGGGTGCTGGTGCGCAGCGAGGACCCCGCGCTCGTCACGGCGATGGTCGACGACGTGCTGCTCGGCGCCGAGGTCGAGGTCGCCGTCGGCGGCGGGACCGGGAGCGGGAGCGGGAGCGGGGAGGAGCGTCTCGTGGTGACCGCCCCCGGGCGCCCGGGCTCGACGCCGGCCCCGCTGCCCGCGGCGCCGCGCCCTCCGGTGCGCACCGAGCGTCGCGGTGCCGTGCTGGTCGTCACGCTCGACCGCCCGGAGGTGCGCAACGCCGTCGACGCCCGCACCGCCGAGGCACTCGAGCAGGCTGTCGACGACGCCGAGGCCGACCCCGGGGTGCGGGCCATCGTGCTCACCGGAGCGGGTGGCACCTTCTGCGCGGGCATGGACCTGCGGGCCGCCGCCCGCGGCGAGCTGCCGGTGACCGCCGGGCGCGGGCCCCTCGGGCTGACCGGTCGACCGCCCACGACGCCGCTCGTGGTGGCGGTGGAGGGAGCGGCGCTCGCCGGGGGCTGCGAGCTCGTGCTCGCCGCCGATCTCGTCGTGGCCGCGCAGGACGCGACCTTCGGGCTGCCCGAGGCCCGCCGCGGGCTGGTGGCCGCCGCCGGCGGCATGGTGCGCGCCCGCGAGCGGCTGCCGCGCAACGTCGCCATGGAGCTGGTGCTCCTGGGCGAGCCCGTCGACGCGCCGCGCCTGCACGCCCTGGGCCTGGTCAACCGGCTCGTGGCGCCGGGCGACGCCCTCGAGGAGGCCGTCGCCCTGGCCGCGCGGATCGCCGGCAACGCACCCCTCAGCGTCGCGCTGGGCAAGCGGGTCGTCGACGAGTCACCGGGCTGGGCGTCCGCCGAGGCCTTCGAGCGGCAGGGCGAGCTGGCCTCGGCGGTGCTGCTCTCCGACGACGCCCGCGAGGGCGTCGAGGCCTTCGCCGAGCGTCGCGACCCGGTGTGGCGGGGTCGCTGACCCCGGCCGCCGCCCCTGCCGGGGCCGCGGGCGCACCCGTGCCGCGCGTGCCCGTCGTACGGCGGGAGGCGGAGCTGTCGGCCCGGACCCGCACCTGTCGGCCCGTGCGTGGGCCGACAGGTGCGGGTTTCACCGGCCGGCTGGTGACACCCGCACCGCCGGGCGCGGCCCGACCTCAGATGTCGCGGAAGGTCTCGATCGAGGCGCCGAGGGTGTTCAGGCGCTCGGCGAGGTCCTCGTAACCGCGGTGGATGACGTAGGTCGAGCGCAGCACGGAGGTGCCCTTCGAGGCCAGCATCGCCAGCAGGATCACCACGGCCGGGCGCAGCGCCGGCGGGCAGACGATCTCGGTGCCGGAGAAGTGCGTCGGCCCCTCGATCATCACGCGGTGGGGGTCGAGCAGCTTGACCGAGGCGCCGAGCTTGGTCAGCTCGGTGAGGTAGATCGCGCGGTTCTCGTAGACCCAGTCGTGCAGCAGCGTCTGGCCCGTCGCCACCGCGGCGATGACGGCGAAGAACGGCAGGTTGTCGATGTTGAGGCCGGGGAACGGCATCGGGTGGATCTTGTCCAGCGGCGCGTGCAGGTCGGAGGCGTGGGTGGTGAGGTCGACCAGCCGGGTGTGGCCGTTGCGCGCGACGTACTCCTCGGTGCGGTCGTAGCGGAAGCCCATCTCCTCCAGCGTGGCCAGCTCGATCTCGAGGAACTCGATCGGCACGCGCTGGATCGTGATCGAGGACTTCGTGACGATCGCGGCGGCCAGCAGCGACATGGCCTCGATCGGGTCCTCGGCCGGGGCGTAGTCGACGTCGACGTCGATGACCTCGCAACCGGTAACGGTCAGCGTCGTGGTGCCGACGCCCTCGACGGTGACGCCGAGGCGCTGGAGGTAGAAGCAGAGGTCCTGGACCATGTAGTTCGACGAGGCGTTGCGGATCACCGTGGTGCCCGGGTGCAGCGCGGCGGCCATGAGGGCGTTCTCGGTGACGGTGTCGCCGCGCTCGGTGAGCACGATCGGGCGGCCCGGCTCGATGGCCCGGTTGACCTGGGCGTGGTACATCCCGTCGGTCGCCTTGACCTCGAGGCCGAAGGGCCGCAGCGCGGCCATGTGCGGCTCGACGGTGCGCGTGCCGAGGTTGCAGCCGCCGGCGTAGGGCAGCTCGAAGGCGTCGGCGCGGTGCAGCAGCGGACCCAGGAACATGATGACCGAGCGCGTACGCCGCGCCGCGGTCTCGTCGACCGCGTCGAGGCGCAGCTCCTTGGGCGGGATGATCTCCAGGTCGTTGTCGGCGTTGAGCCAGCGGGTCTGCACCCCGAGGCTGCCGAGCACCTCCAGCAGACGGTTGACCTCCTCGATGCGGGCGACCTTCCGCAGCGTCGTGCGCCCGCGGTTGAGCAGCGAGGCGCACAGCAGCGCGACGCCGGCGTTCTTGGAGGTCTTCACCTCGATGCTGCCGGTCAGCGTGGTCGGACCGCTCACGCGCAGGTGCGTCGGACCGGCGCCGAGGGCCACGATCTCGGAGTCGAGCGCAGCGCCGATGCGGGCCAGCATCTCCAGGGAGAGGTTCTGATGGCCCTTCTCGATGCGGTTGATCGCGCTCTGACTGGTGGAGAGCAGCTCGGCCAGCTGGTGCTGGGTGAGGCCTCGGTGCTTGCGGGCGTCGCGGATGAGGTTGCCGATCCGACCCTTGTATCCCTCGCTCATGCCGTCCACGGTAACTCACATGTGAGATAGCGCCGCATCCTCCGTGACCCGCGCGTGTCGGGCCGCTCCGGGCGGTCGGGGAGGGCGTGCCAGGATCGGCACCATGAAGGCCACCACCATCCACGCTGCCCGCGACATCCGCTTCGAGGAGGTGCCCGACGCGCGCGTCGAGCAGCCCACCGACGCCGTCGTCCGTGTCACCACCGCCTGCATCTGCGGCTCCGACCTGTGGCCCTACCGGGGCGAGAACCCGATCAAGGCCGGCTCCACCATCGGCCACGAGTGCATCGGCGTCGTCGAGGAGGTCGGCTCCTCGGTCTCCCAGATCCGCGTCGGCGACTTCGTCGTCGTGCCCTTCGACCACTGCGACAACACCTGCGCCCACTGCCGCGCCGGCATGCAGTCGGCCTGCGTCGACCTCTCCATCACCCAGAGCGGCCAGGGCGAGCTGGCCCGCGTCGGCCACGCCGACGGCAGCCTCGTGCGCGTCGACGGCGTGCTCGGCGACGGCCGCCCCGATCCCGCCCTGGTGCCCTCGCTGATGGCCCTCTCCGACGTCATGCCCACCGGCTGGCACGCCGCGGTGAGCGCGGGCGTCGCCGAGGGCGGCACGGCCGTGGTCGTGGGCGACGGGGCCGTCGGCCTGTGCGGTGTGCTCGCGGCCTCGATGATGGGCGCCGAGAAGGTCGTGGTCATGTCGCGCCACGAGTCGCGCCAGCGCATCGCCCGCGACTTCGGCGCCACGCACGTGGTGGCCACGCGCGGCGAGGAGGGCGAGGCCGAGGTCATGGAGATCACCGGGGGCGTCGGGGCCGACGCGGTCCTGGAGTGCGTCGGCACCGACCAGGCCATGCGCACCGCGTTCACGGTCGCCCGCCCCGGCTCGACGGTCGGCTTCGTCGGCGTACCGCACGGCGTCGAGCTGCCGATCCGGCGGATGTTCTCCCACAACGTCGGTCTCGCCGGCGGCATGGCCCCCGTGCGCCGCTACCTGCCCGAGCTGCTCGACCACGTGCTGGCCGGCCGCATCGACCCGGGGCTGGTCTTCGACCTGACCCTGCCGATGGACCAGGTCGCCGAGGGCTACGCCGCCATGGACGAGCGCCGCGCCACCAAGGTGCTGCTGCAGCCCTGAGGGCACCGGAGGGACCGGGGCGCGCCGCCGCGCGCCCCGGCAGCGGCCGGGCCCACACGGGTGGGCCCGGCGCCGTCGGCCGCGAGTAGCGTGCCCGCGGGAGAGGTCCGCACGGACCGGTGGGAGGACGCATGACCGAGCTGGTGCTGGGACCGTTGCTGCGCCACGTCGACGAGACGTCGGCGACGATCTGGGTGGAGACCTCCGACGCCACGTCGGTCACGGTCAGCACCACCGCCGAGGGCGGGGGAGCGGGCCCGAGCGCGCAGGCCCGCACCTGGCGGGTGCACGGGCACCACTACGCGCTCGTCGAGCTCACCGGCCTCCAGCCGGGGTCGCGCTCGGCCTACACCGTCTCCCTCGACGGCGCCGAGGTCTGGCCCCCGCCGGAGACGCCCCAGGAGGACTCGGTCATCGGGACCCTGCTGGCCGGGCGTCCGCTGCACCTGCTCTTCGGGTCGTGCCGCGTCGCGGTGCCCCACGACGAGGAGCACCACGAGAGCTTCGGCGTCGACTCGCTGCGCACCTTCGGCCTGCACCTGATCCGTCACCCCGAGCAGCGACGGCCCGACCTCATGATGTTCCTGGGCGACCAGGTCTACGCCGACGAGACCTCGGAGTCGATGCGCGACTTCATCGCCGCACGGCGCGACCCCGACCAGGACCCGGGCTGGGAGCTGCAGGACTACGAGGAGTACGCCGAGCTCTACCGCCTCGCCTGGAGCGACCCCGCCAACCGCTGGCTGCTCTCGACCGTGCCCAGCGCGATGATCTTCGACGACCACGACATCCGCGACGACTGGAACACCTCGGTGACCTGGCGACGCGACATGGAGGCCACCTCGTGGTGGAAGGGCCGCATCGTCGGCGGGCTCGCCTCCTACTGGGTCTACCAGCACCTGGGCAACCTCGACGCCGCCGGTCGCGCCGAGGACCGGGTGTGGCAGCTCGTGGCCGGCCACGAGGGCCCCGAGGAGCTCGACCTCACCCAGACCCTCGACGAGCTGGCCGACCTCGCCGACCGCGAGCCCACCACCTACCGGTGGAGCTACGCCCGGACCTTCGACACCCAGGCGCGCCTGGTCGTCGTCGACTCCCGCGCCGCCCGCGTGCTGGAGCCCCAGCTGCGCTCGATCATCGACGACGAGGAGATGGCGTGGCTCGACTCGCAGATGCGCGGCGACGTCGACCACCTGCTCATCGGCACCTCGCTGCCGTTCCTCATGGCCCCCGGCCTGCACCACACCGAGGCCGTCGTGGAGGCGGTCGCGGAGGGCGTGTGGGGCAAGCACGTCGCGCGACTCGCCGAGAAGCTGCGCCGCGCCGTCGACATCGAGCACTGGGCCGCGTTCCAGGACGGCTTCCGCAAGGTCGGTCTCATGGCGCGCGAGGTGGCCGCCGGCGAGCGGGGCCGGGCCCCGATCACCGTCACCTTCCTCAGCGGCGACGTGCACCACAGCTACCTCGCCCGCGCCTGGCCCGACCCGAGGGCCGGGGTGGAGGCGCGCAGCCGGATCGTGCAGGCGGTGTGCTCGCCCATCCGCAACCCGCTGCCCACGGTGATGCGGCTGGCCTTCTCGCTGGGCGTGCGCGGCAAGGCCCGCCCGCGGGGCTGGGTCATGGGGCGGCGCACCCTGCGCTCGCCGCTGCACTGGGAGGTCACCGACGGGCCGTGGTTCACCAACCTGCTGGCCACCCTCGACGTGCGCCCCGGCGGGCTGTCGATCACCTGGTCGACCGGCGAGGTCCGCGACGGCGACCACGACCGGCCGGTCTGGCGCGCGGTGTCCTCGGTCGACGTCTGAGCCGCGCGGCGGGTCGACCCCGGGGAGGGGAGCCCGCTCAGGCGGGCCCGGCGAAGGCGACGGGCTTGCCCTGGGCACGGGCGTAGGCGACCTCCCGGCGGGTGGACTCGCCGAGGTGTCCACCGGGGGCGACGACCAGGACCCGGTCGGCCAGGTCGATGCGGCGCAGGTGGAGCTCACCGAGCGCGGTGCGCTGCTCCTCGCTCACGGGCTCGTCGGTGACGGACAGGTCCGACGGCCGGTCGAGCACGACCGGCGCGAGCACGATCGCCCCGGCGAGGGTGAGTACGCGCGTCGCCTCGGTCAGCTCTTCGGCGAAGCGGAGGGAGCCGCAGAGGCACACGACCTCGGGGCGTGGGGGCACGGCTGGTCCTCGCGGGTCGGTGACTCGGTCGCGCACCAGGATGACAGAACGTGCGTGCGAAGGCGGCTGGTGCCGAGGCGCTCCTCCACGACCGCCATGGCCGGGTGGTGGCTTCGAGACGCTCGCTGGCGCTCGCTCCTCAACCACCGGAGCGGGCCTCGTGGCCGGCCTGCGGGGTCAGGCGACGCGGGCGGTGCGCACGGGGGTGCCCGGCATGACGACGGGCTCGCAGGAGCAGCTGTCGCCGCAGGCCAGGAAGGTGTGCACGGCGTGGCCGCAGCGCAGGCACGGCATGTCGTGCGACAGGTGCGTGTCGGTGGCGGGGGTGGTGTCCCACATGGCGGTTCCTCCTCTCGGCGTCGGTCCGGGATCCGTCCCCTGACCGTACGGACACCGGGGGGCCGATGTGAGGTGAACGACACGCGCGTCGCGAAGACTGTCCGGACGGAGCGGGGGAGGCCTGGCCCAGACGGGCCATGCGCCGTGGTCACCTGTGACCACGTGTGGCGCCGGGCCGTCGGATCAGCCGTGCAGCGGGCGGTGCGCGGCGACCATCGTGTAGTCCTTCGCCGGGCCCCGGACCTCCCAGGTGATGGTCCAGCCGCCGGCCGGGGAGCCGGGCTCGAGCAGCCCGCGGTAGTGGTCGCGCCCGCAGGGGTGGTCGACCTGCACGCCGGGCTCCCAGGGGTGGAAGTCGCGTCCGTCCTCGAAGGTGACCCACCAGCCCTGGTCGCGGGGCTCGACGTAGAGGGTGCGGGAGACGGGCACGCTCGTGCCTGGCCAGGACATGGTGCCGTGCTCGTGCCACCTCACGCGGCCGTCGCCGAGGAGGCTGAGCTCGGCGAGCCCCACCACGCTGCGGCGCAGCCCGTCGTGGCGGTCGTCGATGTCGCGCTCGACCGACCACGTGCCCAGCAGGTCGAGCGGCCCGGCCGGGGTCGACCGGCCGGGCGGGGGAGCCGGCGTCAGCGGCTCTGGGTGGTGCGCAGCGTCGCGGCGATCAGCACGACGATGCCGGCCGACAGGTCGCTGACCATGACGGTCGTCGAGCTGTTGGCGAAGATGCCGACCAGCACCAGGCCGATGCCGCACAGGAAGAGCACGCCGATGGCGGGCGCGGCCGGGAGGTCGACCTTGAGAGAGAGCGCCGCGAGGATGATCACCAGCGCGAAGGACTGCGAGATGTAGCCCGACCACATGCCGTCGGGGGTGTCGGTGGAGTAGAGCATCCAGCTGGAGAGCAGGAGCGCCGTCGCGGCGCCGAGCGCCAGGGCCCAGCCGAGCGGGCCGGCGACCGGCGGGGGAGCGACGTAGGGCTGCTGCGTGACGGTCTCGGGGGTGGCCGGGGTCGACGCCTCGGGCCGGGACACGGGAAGGGACACGGTCGGGCCGCTCTCTGCTCGGAGTTCGATCGGGGGTGGTGCGTGCAGCCGGGCTGCGCTCGTGCGGGGTGCTGCTGGGGCCGATCCTAGCCGGGCGTGCGCCGCCGCCGGTGGGCCAGGTGGGGCGGGGGATCGGGCGGAGGCGGGGGCGGGAGCAGCTCGTTCTGCCGCTCGCGCACGGCGAGCTTGATCTGCTGCAGGTTGTTGCGCAGCAGGTCGGAGACCAGCTCGTCCATCCGGGGGTCGCCGAGCATCTCGATCAGCACCCGCAGCGTGGTCTCGGTGACCTCGGAGACCACGAGGTCGTAGCCGGGCAGGCGTCCGATGAGCCGGGAGGTCGGGTCGTGGCGGACCTTCTCGGTGACGAGGGCCTTGAGCTCGTCGTGGTTCTCCAGCAGGGCGTCGGAGATGTTCTTGGTGTAGTGACCGGTCTGGATGACGTCGGCGACCTCGTCGAGCACCATGATCGTGATCGGGCGCTTGACCATCGAGACCACCTTGTCGCGGCCCTTGTTGATCTGGCGGATCGCGAAGGGCGTGCGCAGCCCGCGCCGCACCAGGAAGCGGGTCACGACGGCCGAGACGACGGCGAGCGCGATGAGCAGGACGACGATCAGCGCGACGAGCTGGGTCGTGCTGAGGCCGGCCACGAGGGGGATCACGGCGCCATCCTGCCGGACCGCAGCCCTCACCTGGTGAGCGTGGCGAGCAGCAGCGGGCCGGTCGCCTCGCCCGCGTGGCCCGTGAGCACACCGGCCGGCGGGTCGGCCGGGGCGGCGGCGGGGTGACGGGAGACGCCGAGCGTCGCGCCCCCGACCCGCACGAGGGTCCAGCCGTCGACGTCGGTGACGGCCTCCTCGCCCAGCGCGCGCCCGACGTCGAGTGCGGTGTCCGCCAGCGGCGCAGCGCCGCCGGTGCCGCTCGCGCGCGCCGACGGGTCGCGCTCCACCTCGGTGCCGTCGTCCTGGCGCACCACCTCGCGGGCCTCGCCGGCCGCGTCGGCGATCGTGGCCGCCAGCGTCGCGACGTAGGCCGGGTCGCCGCAGCCGTCGTAGACCCAGCGCGGACCCAGCACGGTGTGCTCCATGGTCGTGACCAGCCAGCGCTCGCCGTCGGGCAGCGGCGCGCCACGGAAGGTCAGCGGCACCTGGAGCACACCGCCGGCGGCGTCGCGCACGAGGAAGGTCTCCACACCCACCTCGCCGGCCGGGTCGTCGAACCGGAAGGCGCCCAGGGTCTCGACCTCGCCCGCGTCGAGCGCCCACGGCTGCTGCGGCAGCCAGGCGTTGATCGCCTCGAGCTTGGTCGGGACGATGCTCGCGCGGTGCAGGAGGGCCATGCCCGGCAGGCTAGCCGGGGCTCCTAGGCTGCACCGGTGACCTCGCCCGACGCCGCTGCCCCCGAGCCGTCGACCTCTGACACGCCCCCGCCCGCGCTGCACACGACCGAGGTCGGCTCGACCGGCCCCACCGTCGTCTTCCTCCACGGGCTCTTCGGGCAGGGTCGCAACTTCACCCAGGTCGCCAAGGCCCTCCAGCCCGACCTCCGCTCCGTGCTCGTCGACCTGCCCAACCACGGCCGCTCACCGTGGACCGGCACCGCCGACTACGAGACGGTCGCCGAGACCGTCGCCGCCTGGCTGCGCGCCAGCTACGCCGCGCAGGGCCCGGTGCACCTCGTGGGCCACTCGATGGGCGGCAAGGTGGCGATGGTCCTCGCGCTGCGTCACCCCGACCTCGTGGACCGGCTCGTCGTGGTCGACATCTCCCCGGCGCCCAGCGACGGCGCGGGGGAGTTCGAGCACCTGCTGGGGGCGCTGGCCGGGCTCGACCTGCCCGCGCTGACCAGCCGCGCCGACGCCGACGCGGGTCTGGCCGGCCCGATCGACGACGAGCGGGTGCGCGGGTTCCTGCTGCAGAACCTGCGCTCGGGCCAGGACGGCTTCCGCTGGCAGGCCGACCTCGACCTGCTGCGTCGCGAGCTGCCCGCCATCGCGGGCTTCCCCGAGCTCGACGACGTCGCGCCGTTCGACCACCCGGTGCTGTGGATGGCCGGCGCACGCTCGGCGTACGTGCAGCCCGAGCACGAGCCGCTGATGCGTGCCCTCTTCCCGCGCACGCGCCAGGTGACCATCAAGGGCGCCGGGCACTGGGTGCACTCGGAGCGGCCGGAGGCCTTCGTCTCCGCGCTGCGCGTCTTCCTCACCGCGGCGCTCTAGCCTGACCGGCATGCCGACCCGCGCCCAGATCGTGTCCTTCGCCGGCGACGCGCCGCCGCCGGGGGAGTCGCCCTGGGTCGCCGGGAGGGGCCCGAGCCCCTCGGTCGTCGTCGTCGACCCCGACCCCTCCTGGGCGCAGCGCTCCGAGGAGGTCATGGCGCAGCTGCGCACCGCCCTGGGCTGGCGGGTGCTGATGCTGGAGCACGTGGGCTCCACCGCCGTGGCGGGGCTCGCCGCCAAGCCCACCCTCGACCTCGACCTGGTGCTCGCCGACCCCGACGACGAGGACGCCTACGTGCCGGCGCTGGAGGCGCTGGGCTTCGTGCTCACCGTGCGTGAGCCGTGGTGGCAGGGCCACCGGCTGCTGCGCCTCGACCCGCCGGCGCTGGGGGAGAGCCTCGGCTGCCACCTGCACGTCTTCGGGCCCGACAGTGCGGAGCCGTGGAAGCACCGACTCTTGCGCGACTGGCTGCGCGCGCACCCCGACGAGCGGGAGCTCTACGCCGCCGCAAAGCGCTCCGCCGCCGACGCCGCGAGCGCGGCGGGGGAGCACTCGATGCTCTACAACGCCCGCAAGCAGGACGTGGTGCGCGCGATCTACGCCCGTGCCTTCCGCGCCGCAGGCCTGTCGGACTGACCCGTTCACACGCTCGCCGACTCCGGGTCGGACGGCTCGGGCTCGGACGTCTCAGGGTCGGACGAAAACTCCGAGCCGGCCCGCCGGGCGGAAGCCATGCCGGGCGTAGAAGTCGGCGGCGTGACTGTCGCGGGCGGTGAGCAGGAACCAGTGCCGTACGTCGGGCATCGCTGCTCCCAGCGCCTCGAGCAGGGCGCCGCCGACGCCGGCCCGCTGGCGGCCGGGGGCGACGCACATCTCCTGGAGCAGGAAGTGGTCCTCGGGTCCGGAGCGCTCGCGGTGCCCGAGTGCGAACCCCACCACGGCCCCGGCGTCGAGCGCGCAGACCCCGAGACTGCGCGGTGTCGCGAGGAAGTCGGACAGGCGGAGGCGCGCGTCGACGGGCGCCCACGACTCTTCCCAGGGCGGGGCGGCGAAGGTCTCGACGTAGATCTCCACGCAGGCGTCGAGGTCGTCGGTGCTCAGGGGGCGGATCACGCAGCGAGTCTCGCGCACTAGCCTGGCGGGATGCCGAGGGTGGTGTTCATGTGCGGGCCGGCCGGGTCGGGCAAGACGACCTACGCGAGACGTCTCGAGACGGCCGGCATGACCCGGCTGTCCTTCGACGTCGAGATGTGGCGGCGCGGGATCACCACGGTGCCGCTGCCACCCGGGGTCCGGGCCGAGATCGAGACCGACCTGCGCGCCCGTCTGCTGCAGCTGGTCGGGGACGGCGCCGACGTGGTGCTCGACTTCTCCTTCTGGTCGCGCGCGATGCGCGACGACTACCGCCGGCTCCTGGCGCCGCTGGGCGTCGTGCCCGAGACCGTCCACCTCGCCACCGACCGCGCCACCGTGCTGGCCCGCCTGCGCGGGCGTCGTGCGGCGCACCCCGACGACTTCGTCATCGACGAGGCGCTGGCCGAGCGCTACGTCGACCACGTCGAGGCGCCGACGCCCGAGGAGGGGCCGCTCGTGGTGGTCGACGCCCCGCAGACGGGGCCGAGCAGCTGAGAGGGGTGGTCGCGGCACTCCGGTAGCCGTGGCGCGTGGGGTCGCCGTGGCGCGTGGTGCCGCGACGGGCCGTGGGATCGTGTGCCGCGTGAGCAAGCCCGACCTGCCCGACCTGCCCGACCTGCCCGTCGCCGTCGCGCAGCCGAGGGTCCATCGCGGTGACCTCGCCGCCACCGCGCGCGAGCACGCCCTCGCCCTCGCCTCGGCCGGTGCCCGCCTGGTCGTCTTCCCGGAGCTCTCGCTGACCGGCTACGAGCTGGACGCGGAGCCCGTCGAGCTCGACGACCCGCACTGGGCGGTCATCGTCGAGGCCTGCGCCCGGGCGGGAGCCGTGGCCCTGGTCGGCGCTCCCGTGGCCGTCGAGGACCGCCTCTTCATCGCCACCGTCCGTGTCGACGGCGACGGGGTCTCGCTGGCCTACCGCAAGAGCTGGCTCCACGGCGACGAGCACCGCCGCTTCACCCCCGGCGACGGCCCAGCCACCACGACGGTCGACGGCTGGGTCGTCGGCCTGGCCATCTGCAAGGACACCGGAGCCAGCCAGCACACCGCGGGTCTGGCCCCGCTCGGTGTCGACCTCTACGCCGCCGGTGTCGTCGACGTGCCCGCCGACGTCGTCGAGTGCCGTGCACGGGCCTTCGTGATCAGTCGCGCGCTCGGTGTGCCCGTGCTCATCGCCAGTCACGCCGGCGGCACCGGCGGGGGATTCACCGAGACCGCCGGCCGCTCGGTGGTCGTCGCCGCCGACGGATCGGTCCTGGTCGAGGCCGACGAGGCCGTCGGCCGCGTCGTGCGTGCCACGCTCGTCGCCCCGACGTAGCCCGAGTCGGCAGGGCGACCGTCCTGCGCGGTCAGCCGCGCCCGGTGTCGCTGTGGCCTAGGATCGCGTCGTCTTTACTTTCCGTCTCGGGAGGCCCGTCGTGTTCACCTGGATCCTCGTCGCCTGTCTGGCGGCCGTCGTCCTCTACGCCGTCGCCGGCTGGGTCAGCGCTGGTCGGCTCGCACGCCGCCTGCGCAGCGGTGAGACCGGGGGAGAGCAGCTGTCGAGCCGCCACGAGGCCGACCAGCGCGCCCGTGCCAGCGCGGCGAAGGCCCAGCGCGACGCCGTACGGTTCCACCAGCCCGGGTCGTCGGGCCCGAACCCCTCCGGGCCCTAGCCTGTCGCGATGTCCGTCTCACTGAAGTACGCCGTGGTCGAGCGCGAGCGCCGCTGGCTGGTCCGTCGGATCCCCGAGGAGGTGTCGAGCACCAAGGACATCGTCGACCGCTACGTCACGGGCACGCGGCTGCGGCTGCGCGAGGTGCGGGAGGCCGACGGCACCGTCGTCCGCAAGCTCGGGCACAAGGTACGGCTGACCGACGGCCCGGCCGAGGTCGCGTGCACCAACCTCTACCTCGACGACGCCGAGTGGGCCGTCCTGGCCGCGCTGCCGAGCCGGGTGCTGCGCAAGCGGCGCCACATGGTCCGCCGCGACGGCCTGCTGGTCGTCGTCGACGAGCACGAGGACGGCTCGCTGGTCGCCGAGATCGACGACGGCGACCAGCCTGCCCTCGAGCCCCCGGGCTGGCTCGACGTCATCCGGAACGTCTCCGAGGACGAGTCGTGGACCGGGGCCAGCCTCGCCGGGTCCTGAGCTCGACGCTGACGGGTTCTGACCCGCGATCAGCACCCTCTCGACCCATTCACCGCGGCCTGAACATGCCGCCGATAACTGACATTATGTCAGGTCGCGGCGAATGACAGCCGTGGAGGACGTATCCGCCCCTCCCCGGTACTTGCTCCCGAGCCACGTCCCGACGAACGGCCGAGACGGTGGGTCACCGTGCCTCCAGGACGAAGAAGAGGAAGCAGAGGAACGCGGTGCGGTCGCCGAGGTCGGGCGGCAGCAGCTCCGCCGGTGTCTGCGGCGAGAACGGCGGCTCAGCCAGGGTGGAGATCCGGAACCCGGCCCGCGAGAACGCGTCGGTCATCGCGTGCAGCGGTCGGTGCCAGAAGGTCAGCGCCGCCGTGCGGCCGTCGAAGGTGTAGTCCTCGGTGTAGGCCGTCGTCGCGAAGTAGTCCTCCTGCGGGTAGACGACCGGGCGGATGACCGGGTGGTTGACCGAGAGCAGCAGCCGACCGCCGGGCTCCAGCACCCGTCGCAGCTCGGCCAGCGGGCCTGACCAGTCCGGCAGGTAGTGCAGCACCAGCGAGGCGACGGCGTCGTCGAACTCCCCTGCGGCGAACGGCAACGGCTCGGCGAGGTCCGCGACCACGACGTCGACGTCGTCGCCGAGGCGCCGTCGGGCCAGCGCGGCCATCGCCGGGCTCGCGTCGAGGCCGGTCACCAGGGCCCCGCGGTCCCGCAGCGCCTGCGCCAACGCGCCCGCGCCGCACCCGACGTCCAGGACGCGACGTCCGGTCACGTCGCCGGCGAGGTCGAGCATGGCGGGTCGCTCGTAGTGGGCGTTGAAGAGGTTCGACTCGTTGTCGCGGGCGTAGGCCTCGGCGAAGTCGTCGTAGTGGTCGGCCCGCATCGTCGTCCTCGTCCCCTCGCGCTGTCGGTGGTCGCACCGAGAGCGCCGGGATCCCCCTGCTCCCCCGGATCGGTGCCCGGATCGGTGCCCGGACCAACGCACCACCTCCACCTGCTCGCGTCAAGGCGACGGGCGGAGGGACTCAGGTCGAGACCGTGGACCGGTCGGCCCGCATCGTGGGTGTGAGCAGCACGCAGACCGACACCGCGAAGACCGCGGCGGCGACGAGGAGGGCGGCTGCGTTGCCGAGCAGGACCACGAGCAGCCCGGCGGCGGGCGCCGCGACGACGAGGATGCCGCGGTTGACCGACCGCATGGTCGTGTTGGTGCGTGCCTGGAGCCCGTCGGGGGTGCGCAGCTGGCGGTAAGCCATCTCGTGGGAGTTGCTCAGGCCCATGCCGAGGCCGGAGAGCAGCTGACCGGTGGCGAAGACGACCACCGCAGTCCCCTGCTCCCCCGCGCCGACCGACGCCGCACCCGCCGTCACCAGCGCCGCAGCGACCGCGAGCACCCGGGCGGCAGCGATGGTCGGACCGGTGCCGAGCAGGTGCCCCACCACGCCGGTGACGGCGGCGCCCAGCACGGCCCCCGCCCCGGCGCAGGCGACGGCGAGGCCGAGCTGGAAGGCGCTGAGGCCGAGCTCCACCAGGGCGTACGGCGCGATCACCACCCCGAGGACCGCCTGGCCGGCGAACCAGACGTGGGTGGACACCGCGAGCCGGGTGAGGCCTGAGTCGCGGTAGACCCACCGGATCCCGGCCGCCACCTCGCGGCGCAGGTGCGAGGGACGAGCCCGGCGGTCCACCGCCGGTGGCTCCTCCACCCGCAGTCGCCACACGACCGCCGCGGAGAGCAGGAAGCTCACGGCGTCCACGAGCACCGCGAGCGGCGCGCCGACCAGGCTGACGAGGCCCCCGGCCAGCGCGGGCCCGGTGGTCTGCGCGGCGGCGTCGCCGGTGTCGAGCCGGGCATGGGCCTGCTGGAGTCGGGGCCGTGGCACGAGCCGCGTCACGAACGACTGCGAGGCGGCGTCGTTGAACAGCGAGGCGGCACCGAAGGCGACCACGACCCCCAGCAGCACCGGGAGGGTCAGCACCCCGGCCCACCACGCGAGCGGGATCGCCACGAGAAGCGCCGCCCGGGCCAGGTCGGTGGCGATCATGACGGGACGACGGGGCCAGCGGTCCACCCAGGCACCGACCAGCAGACCGATGACGAGGTAGGGAAGCCACCGGCTGCTGTTGAGCCAGCCGACGTCCTGTGCGTCGCCCCCGAGGTCGAGCACGACCAGCGTCTGCAGCGCCAGCACCGTGACGTAGGAGCCGGCCGCCGAGACCGTCTCCCCCGTCCAGAACCACCGGAATCCCGGCGCGACCGGCCCGGTCGGGCGCGTCCTCCGGTCCCCCGCCCGCGGCTGCGCCATGGTCCGAGGCTAGTCGTGCCTCACGTCCCTCAGGCGCTGCTCGGGTCGTTGAGCCGCAGGATCCGGCGTCGCTCCTCGGCGGTGAGGTCCGCGACCGCGAGCACCTCCTGGAGCACCGCCGACTTGCGGGCGACATAGGTGTCGATGTCCATGGCGGGGTCGGCGGCCAGGGCGAGCTTGACCGCGGCGTAGGCCTCGCGCAGGTCCTCGCGGCGCCGGAGCACGTCGCGCACGGCGAGGTGGTTGCGCACACTCAGGGTGCCGGCGCGGCAGACGTAGACGTGACGCCGCGGGTCGTCGTCGGGTGCGTGGAAGGCCTCGCGGTCGGGCACGCCGAGGTCGCCGCGGTGCACGTAGCCGGCCGACTCCAACGCCGCCACGGCGGCGTCGACGTCATCCGCGGGGACCACGACGTCGATGTCGAGCACCGGCTTGGCGGCCAGGCGGGGCACCGCGGTCGAGCCGACGTGCTCGACGTACGCCGAGGGCACCGTGGTCAGGGCCGACCGCAGCTGCGCGGCGACCCGGTCGAACTGCACAGGCCACTGCGCGGAGTACGGGACCACCTCGACCGGCACCCAGCGATGCTAGCCGCCGAGGCGGGTCGTGACGGCTCGGGCCTCGCTCCCCCAGCCTGTCGGATCTCCACCCGTCGGCACCATCGCCCAGGACGTCGCGAGCTCCACGACGTCGAACCAACGGCTCTCGGCAGGCGAGAGCCGGCTCACCGACTCATAACCCGCCCGGAACGTCTGGCGGACCCCGCCCGGGACCGGCGCCCAGTCGTGGAAGCGGGTGCCGAGGAGCACAGCGGCCCGCGCCAGCTCGACCACGCGCTGCTCGGCGCGGGCCTCCTCGAGGTCGAGCAGCGCCACGACCTCGGCTCCCCGGCACAGCACGTTGGCCGAGCGGACGTCGCCGTGGACGAGCTGGGGCGCGCCACCCAGCTCGGGTGCCTCCCGCAGCAGGCGGCGCAGGAGGGCACCGGCCGGGGCTGGCAGGTGGCTGCTGTCGGCCCCGAGCCTGCCCGCGAGGGCTCGCCGCGGGTCGACGTAATCCGGCGAGCCCGCGAGGTGCACGCCGCCCGGCCAGCGCGCGAGAGCCACGTGCAGACGCGCGAGCGCGGCACCCGCGGCCCGGACCTGGGCCGGGTCGTCGACGTCGAGCAGCTCGCCGCGCACGACGCGTTGCACACCCGTCGAGACCCCGTCGTGCTCGACCTGGAGCCGTCCGTCGCGAGCCGGCACCAGCGCCGAGACCGGCTGTCCCTCCCCCTCCAGCCAGCCGGTCAGCCCCGCGAGCTGCTGCAGCCGGGCGAAGCGCTCCTGTGAGCGCGTCCACTTCGCCAGCCGGGGTCCGTCGTCGGTCGACAGCCAGGCGAGGGCGTTGACGTCGCTGAGGACGATCCGCTCGCAGGCGACGTCGTGCGCGCCCCACACCCGCCCCACCAGCGAGCACACCCATCGCCCGGCTGCGGCCGCGCCGTCGAGGCCGAAGCGCTGCCGCAGCACGCGGTCGGGGTCGGCGTCCTCCCACAGCATCGCGACCTGCGGCGCGGTCGTCGGGGAGTCGCTCACCGGTCCACCCCATCATGAGCGGCGCGCACAAGCGGTCCTAGACCGGCTCGAGCCGCTGGTGCGGCTCGGGCGGCAGCTCGACCTCGACCGCCGTGCCGGGGCGCACCTCTCCCCCGCGCTCGACGACGGCCATGACGCCCGCCCGGCGGGTGATGCCGACTCCGTCGATCGACTCCGCCCCGCCGGTCGGACCGAGGGTGACCTCGGAGGTCGAGTGCCGGGCGTCGGCGCGGCCCACGACGACCTTGAGCAGCCCGGCGGAGTGGTCCTCGATCTGGCGGCACGGGTTGCGCAGTCCGGTCACGCGCAGCACCACCTCGCCGAGGCGCAGACGGGTGCCGGTCGGCAGGGCGAGCAGGTCGACCCCGGTGGTGAGGACGTTCTCCCCGAGCCCGCCCGGGCCGAGGTCGTGGCCGGCCGCGCGCGCCTCGGCGAGCAGGTCGTCCTGGATCAGGTGCACCTGGCGCAGGTTGGGCCGGCCGGGGTCACGGCGCACGCGCGAGCGGTGCTGCACGAGCGCACCCGCGTGGGCGTCGCCGACCACGCCGAGGCCGGTCACGAGGGTGATCGACTCACGCGGGGTCTTGCTGAAGCGGTGGGTCTCGTCCCGGCTCACGGCGACGACCCTGCCTGTCCCGGCCATGCACCGAGGCTAGCCGCGACGACCAGGCACGTTGACGACGTCGCGGGCCGCGCCGAGGCTGTCACGGTGACCCGCTACGTCGACCTCGCCGCCGAGACCTCGCCCCAGGGCGTCCGCGGCCTGTGTGTCGTGCTGCCGGGCAGGCAGTACTCCCCCGACGCCCCGCTGCTGTTCTTCGCCGCCCAGGTCGCCCTGGCCCGCGGGTGGCACGTGCGCCAGGTCTGGTGGGACCCCGCCGCCCGCGGAGCGCTCGAGGTCGAGGACGAGGCGGTCTGGGTGGGCGAGCAGCTGCGCGCCGCCGCGGAGGGGTACGACGGCCGGCTCGTCGTCGTGGCCAAGTCGCTGGGCACCCTCGCCGCTCCCGTCGCGGCCGACCTCGGCTGTCCCGCCGCGTGGCTGACCCCGCTGCTCACCGAGCCGCTGGTGAGCCAGGCGCTGCTGGCGTACCCCGCACCGCAGCTCACCGCCATCGGGGAGTCCGACCCCTACCTCGACCGCACCGTGCTCGCAGCCCTGGGCGGTCGCACCGTGCTGGTCCCCGGCGACCACGTGCTGCGGGTGCCCGGCGACCCGGGGGCGATGCTCGCGGCCCACACCGAGGTCACCCTCGCCCTCGACGCGTGGTTGCGAGACCGCTGACCGCCGCCCTCTCCGGACCGCCCGGACGGCCCGGACGGCCCGGACGGCCCGGAGTGGGCTCACGTCGTGGGCCGGGGTCACCCTCGCCCGAAGCGCGCCAGGCAGTGCCACAGCTGCTTGACCGTCTGCGGCGGGTGGTCCCCCGACCGGGCCGCCCGGCCCAGCACCGCGGGCGTCAGCTCCCCGCCCAGCCTGCGGGCCAGGTCGACGACGTGCGCGCCGCGGTAGGCGGGGTCGAGGTCGTCGGCGGCTGCCCTGAAGCCGGGGTGCAGCTCCACCGGCCATCCCTGCTTCGCGGCTATCCCGCTCACCTCGGTGCCGGCGTAGCACGGGTCGAGCACGAGGGCCTCGACGTCGTCGGCCAGGCTCAGCGGCCCATGCACGTGGGCCTCCACGCAGTCGTCGAGGGGGTCGAGACCGGAGGCGTCGGCCATCGCGCACAGGCGCGGCAGCAGGTCGGCCTCCCCCACGTCGGCGGGGTCCGGCTCGAGGACGGAGTCGGGGAAGCAGAACGTGGAGCGTGTGACGACTTCCGGGCGCAGCCGCAGGTAAGACGAGCCGAAGCGCACCGCGCCGCCGTAGGGGTCGGCGTGACGGTTCCAGGCGCCGTAGACCGGGCGGTCGCCGGGAGGGGCCTTGTCGTAGCGCCCGGCGAAGAGCCTGCTCTCCCACCGCCACCGGTCGCCGCCGGGGAAGGCCGTGAGTCCGCCGTTGGAGACGCCCGTGACGAACTGCGAGCGATAGCGACCGTCGGCGGCCAGCGACGCCACCACGGTCGAGCCACCGTGCGGCCAGTCGGGGTGGAACTGCACCGTCACGGCCTCCACGGCGCGCGCGGGCGCAGCGGGGGCTCCGTCGGCACCGGCGTCCACGACCGTCAGCCTAGGGCAGCAGCGCGCGGGCGTCACGGGGATCTGTGACGATCGGCGGGTGAGCGCCCCTCCCTGCCTGTGGCTGACCACGCTGCGTCCCGACGGCTCGCCCCACACGACCCCGGTGTGGTTCGTGCGCGACGCCGACGTGGTCTGGATCGCGACCTCCCGCGCGGCCGTGAAGACGCGCAACCTCGAGCACGACCCGCGGGTCTCGCTCGCCCTCGACGGCACCGCGGCCGACCCCACCGTCGGCGAGGGGCGCGCGGTCGTCCACGACCTGTCCGGACCGCGGGGGCGCGAGGCGCACGCGGCGGTGCTGGCGGCGTTCGCCGAGCGGTACGACGGGTGGGACGCCGCCGACCCGTCGCGCTACGGCGCCCGGGTGCTGGTCGAGGTGGCCGTGGAGCGCTGGCTGCTGCGGCCCGACGCCTGAGACCACACGCCCGACGCGGGCCCGCGACGGCCGCTGCGTCCACAGGTGGGGTGGCCCGGGTCGGCGTACGGTCGGGAGGGGTCGGCACGATGGACCCCATGACCGTCACCGACTCCCCCGCCGGCTCGCCCCTCGAGGTGCTGGAGCGGGTCTTCGGCTACGACGCCTTCCGCGGCGACCAGGCCGAGATCATCGACACCGTCGTCGGCGGCGGCGACGCGCTGGTGCTCATGCCCACCGGCGGCGGCAAGTCGCTGTGCTACCAGGTGCCCTCGCTGGTGCGGGAGGGCACCGGCGTCGTCATCTCGCCGCTGATCGCGCTGATGCAGGACCAGGTCGACGCCCTCGACGCGCTCGGGGTGCGGGCCGGCTTCCTCAACTCCACCCAGACCACGGACGAGCGACGCGCGGTCGAGCAGGCCTACGTCGCCGGCGAGCTCGACCTGCTCTACCTCGCCCCGGAGCGGCTCGCCGTGGCCGAGACGCTGCGGCTGCTCGACGCCGGCCGGATCGCGCTCTTCGCCATCGACGAGGCCCACTGCGTCTCGGCTTGGGGCCACGACTTCCGTCCCGACTACCTCAACCTCACCGTGCTGGGCCAGCGCTGGCCCGGGGTGCCCCGGGTGGCGCTCACCGCGACGGCCACGCGGGAGACGGCCGAGGAGATCGTGCACCGCCTGGGGCTCGCGGAGGCGCGGCAGTTCGTGGCGAGCTTCGACCGCCCCAACATCGAGTACCGCATCGTGGCCAAGGACAACCCCCGCCAGCAGCTGCTCGACCTGCTGCGCAGCGAGCACGCCGGCGACGCCGGCATCGTCTACTGCCTCTCGCGCAAGTCGGTCGAGGAGACGGCGGCCCACCTGAGCAAGCACGGCATCCCCGCCCTGCCATACCACGCGGGTCTGCCCGCGCAGCAGCGCGCGGAGCACCAGTCGCGCTTCCTGCGCGAGCCCTCGCTGGTGATGGTCGCGACCATCGCCTTCGGCATGGGCATCGACAAGCCGGACGTGCGCTTCGTGGCCCACCTCGACCTGCCGAAGTCGGTGGAGGGCTACTACCAGGAGACCGGCCGCGCCGGTCGCGACGGGCTGCCCGCCACCGCCTGGCTGGCCTACGGCCTGGCCGACGTCGTGCAGCAGCGCCGGATGATCAACACCTCCGACGGCGACGCCGCCCACCGCCGTCGGCTCGGCGCCCACCTCGACGCGATGCTCGCGCTCTGCGAGACCGTGCAGTGCCGCCGCGTGCAGCTGCTGGCCTACTTCGGCCAGCAGGGCCAGCCCTGCGGCAACTGCGACACCTGCACCGCTCCCCCGCAGACGTGGGACGGCACGATCGCCGCCCAGAAGCTGCTCTCCGCGGTGGTGCGGCTGGCGCAGCGACGACAGCGCTACGGCGCCGGTCACGTCGTCGACATCCTGCTGGGCAACGCCACCGCCCGCGTCGTGGAGCTCGACCACACCAGCCTCACCGTCTTCGGCGTCGGCACGGAGCTCAGCGCCGGCGAGTGGCGCGGTGTGGTGCGCCAGCTGCTGGCGCAGGGCCTGCTCGCCGTCGGCGCCGACGGCTACGGCACCCTCGAGCTCACCGAGGCCTCCACCGACGTCCTGCGCGGCGAGCGCGAGGTGCACCTGCGCACCGAGCCGAAGCGCTCCACCCGCAGCCGCAACGAGCGCCGCGCCAAGACCGCCGACGTCGTCGACCTCGACGCCGAGGGCGCTGCGCTCTTCGAGCGGCTGCGCACCTGGCGGGCCGAGACCGCGAAGGAGGCCGGCGTGCCGGCGTACGTCGTCTTCCACGACGCCACGCTGCGCCACGTCGCCGCCGAGGCACCCACCACCCTCGACGCCCTGGGCTCGATCTCGGGGGTCGGCGCCAGCAAGCTCGAGCGCTGGGGCGAGGGTCTCCTCGCGGTGGTCACCGGGGGCGACGGAGCCTGAGCCGTCCGGCGCCCCGCGCGGGTCGCGCCCGGGTCGTGGTGGTCACGAGCCGCGGCAGTCCTTTACCGTGGGCGCCGTGACCGCGCCTCGTGACCCCCGCGCGTCCGGGTCGCGGACCGCCGCTGACGCCGCTGGCGCCGGTCAGCAGGCGGGGTCGGTCCGGACCCGGCCGAGCGAGGGCCCCGACCGGACCTGCTTCCCGTGGTCGAGGGTCCACGCGCGCTGCCAGTCGGTGGTGAGGACGGTCGGGCTCATCGTCGACCGACGCTTGCCGACGAGGCTGATGCGCGGCGTCAGCGGCGCGCCGAGGTCGGCCACGTCGACCGAGCCGATCACGGCGCCGTCGTAGAACCAGGTCACGTGACGCCGACCCACCTCGACCGCGACGTTGCGGGGCTGGTCGGTGAGGCTGACCGCCTCGCGTCCCACCCGGGCCGTGCCGCCCTCGCGGGAGCGCACGCCGAAGCGCATCCCCCGCTCGCGCATGGTGAAGTCGGCGACCGTGACCACGGGGCCGGTGCACGCGTCGATCGACGAGCCCTCGGGCACCAGCTCGACGCGCACGTCGTAGTCGGCGGCGCGGCCGCGGTCGGCCGAGGCCCGCAGCCGGAACTCCCACCGCCCCGTGCGCTGGGCGTTGCCGTCGAGGGTGGCGGTGGTGGTGCCGCGGTGGCGGGCCGTGGCGCCGGAGCCGCTCTGCAGGAAGAGGCCGCCGTTGACGTGCGCGGCCCGACCGGTGCCGTTGGAGGTGTCGCGCCACCCGCCCTCGAGCCGGCTGCCGCGGTAGGGACGGGAGGTGAGGGACTCCCCGAACTCCCAGGCGAAGTCGAACAGCGACGGACCCCAGCCCCAGCGGGAGCTGGCGTTGGTCGAGCCCGACGCGCGCCCGGCGGTGGTGAGGACGGCGTCGCCCGATGCCGCACGTGCGGGCTGCGCGTCGCTCTCCTGCGCCCGGGTCACGGTGAGCCGGGCCGGCACCGCTGCGGGTGTCGCCGTCGTCGTGACCGCGGGCGTGTCCGCGCGCGAGCCGGCGCCGCCGGAGGTGCCGCTGGGGATGGTGCTGGGGGTGGTGCTGGACGTGGGGTCCGGAGTGGGGCTGGGCGCCGGGGGCGGCTCCGCGACGACCGTGAACGTGGTCGGGAACGACGCGAACCAGCCGATCCGGTCGCCGCCCTGCGTCCAGTCGTCCTGGCGGGCGCGGTAGACGTGGTTGCCGACCTCGGCCTCGGTGCGGGTGAAGAAAGCCCGCCCGCGCGCGTCGGTGGTGTCGGTGTCGACGGTGCGCCAGCGGTGTCCGTCGACGCGCTCCTGCAGCTCCACGCGACGACCGGGGAAGACCGGTGGGCGGCGTCCGCGGACCACCGGCGTCGTGTCCGCCTTCAGCACGAAGGGGCGGTCGACGTACGCCGCCGGGTGGCGTCGCCCGAGGGACAGCACGACCTCCTGGGCGCGGGCCCGCAGCAGCCGCCCCGGGGTGACGCCGGACGAGGAGGCCACGCGGTAGCTGATGTTCTCCATGGCCGGTGCGGGGAAGGTGAACCGGAAGGCCCCGGACCCGTCGGTCGTGCCGCGGGAGTCCTGGACGTCGGTCCAGACGTCGCCCGGACGGTTCATGTGGAACTGCAGACGGATCGCCTGCTTGCGTCGCGGACCCACCCGCCCGCTGAAGAGGAGCGCTTGCCCTCCGACGAACGCGTCGGGGCCCGTGCGCAGGTCGCCCGCCGGGCGGGGCGCCGTGGTGGCCCGCTCCGGCGACGGCGCCGACTGGCCGGGGGCGCTGAGCGCGACCGAGCCGACGCAGAGGGCGAGGAAGCAGGCCACGGCTGCGCCGGTGGCGCGTCGACGGGACGGTCTGGACGCGAGCGGACCCGAGTCACGCATGAAGGTCTCCTGAGGGGGGCGACGGAGAGGGGCAGGTGAAGCCGCGCCGGGACGACCCGAGGGCACGGGGCGCGGGGGCGCCCCCGCGGGGGTCGGCCGACGACCGGAGCCACGGTACGTCGATCCGCGCCGGGAGGAGGCCTTTCTCCCTGCTCACACCAGGCGCGGGTCGCCCTCCACGACGTCGACCACGTCGATGTCGACGTCGACCGCGCCCCGGGGATTGGGCCCGACGAGCGACACCAGGAGCTCCTGGACCTCCCCGCGCACCTCGGCGGCCTCCGCGCGGACGTCGGTGCCGTAGGAGCACACGAGACCCAGTCGCACCCGGGTCACGCGCTCCGCGTCGACGTCCACCTGCACCGACGCCGGGGCGCTCGCGACGCGCTGCTGCGCCAGACGCCTCACCGCCGAGCGCACCACCCGGCTGGAGACCCAGGTGCGCGAGCCGTCGGGATCGTGGTCGACGCCGCCGTCGGCGCGTCGCAGCAGGACCGGGTCGGCCGGCACGACGGTGCGCCGCACCCGCTCGAGCACGGAGCTGCGCACACCCTCGAAGCCGCCCGGGTCGTCCTCGCGCACGGCGCGCAGGGCGCGGTCGAGGAGCTCGCCTCCCACGACATCGGGCTGGTCGGCGCCGACGAGGTCGTCACCGTCGTCTCGCTGCGGCTCTACCGCCATCGCGCCATCCTCTCCGCCAGGGTCCGCCGTCCGCGGTGCAGGTGACCGCGGACGCTTCCGACCGGGAGGGCCAGCGCCTCGCCGATCTCGTCGTACGACATGCCCTCGACCTCGCGCAGCAGCCACACCGCGCGTTGGTGCCACGGTAGTTCGTCCAGCGCCTGCTGCAAGGCCGCCAGGAGCTCGGCGTCGAGCACGTCCTGGAGAGGGTTGTTACTGGCCTCGGGCACGAAGCGCGACAGCAGGTCGTCGTTGATGGGCGTGGGACGCCGGTGGCGCTGCAGGTCCACCGCGCGGCGGTGGACCAGCCGGAAGAGCCAGGTCTTGAGGCTGGAGCGGCCCTGGAAGGTGCCGAGGTCCTTCCACGCCGAGATCAGCGCCTCCTGGGTGACCTCGGCCGCGTCGGTGTCGTTGCCGCCGACGAGCCGCAGGGCGTAGCGGTACATCCGCGGACCGTAGCGGTCCACGATCTCTCGGAAGGCCTCGGCGTCACCCGCGCCGACGGCGCGCACCAGCGCTGCGTCGGAGGCTTCCTCCTCGGGAGGCTCGGCGGTCACCACGGCTCCATCCTGTCCAGGCAGGCCCACCGACCTCCCCACCCCAGTGGTCCCCACTCCTCGCGGAGACCGCGTGCTCCACATCACACCACCAGATCCGTGACGATCGGGGAGGACTGCGCGACTACCTGATGTCAGACGCACGACGTGCGTGCACCGTCAGCGCGGGGACACCACCCGCGCAGCACGACGACCAGGGAACAGAGAGGTTCACCCATGACCGAGAAGAAGCCCGAGACCACCGCCACCACGACCACCGACGTCGCCACCCGCGGCACCGGCGCGCTCGCCAGCGAGCAGGGCCGCACCTCGATCGCCGACGCCGTCGTCTCCAAGATCGCCGGCATCGCCGCACGCGACATCAGCGGCGTGCACGCCCTCGGCGGCGGCACCGCCCGCGCCGTCGGCGCCCTGCGCGACCGCATCCCCGGCTCGCGCACCAACCTCAGCCAGGGCGTCGCCGTGGAGGTGGGCGAGCGGCAGGCCGCCGTCGACCTCGACCTCGTCGCCGAGTACGGCGTCTCCATCGCCGACCTCGCCCAGGCCGTGCGCCGCAACGTCATCGGCTCGGTCGAGCGCATGACCGGCCTGGAGGTGACGGAGGTCAACATCACCGTGCACGACATCTTCCTCGACGACGGCTCGGACGACGCCGACACCTCGGCCTCCAGCGCCCCGCGGGTCGAGTGAGCGCGTGACCGAGCAGCCCGAGGACCTCGGCGTCTCCGACCGGCACCCGGCCGGGTCGTCCGACGACGCCCCGGAGCAGGTCGACCTTGTCGCTGCGGCCGTCCTGGCCGTGCCCGGGGTGGCCGACCTGCACGGCGGCGTGCTCGGCGAGGTCGCGACCTACCTGCCCGGGCGCCGGGTCTCCGGCGTGAAGCTGCTGGAGCCCGGGGCCTCGGTCCACGTCGTGCTGACGTGGGGCGCCGCCGTGGCGACGACCACGGCCGCCGTGCGCGAGGTGGTCCGTCCCCTCGTGCCCGGACCGGTCCACGTCGTCGTCGAGGACGTCGAGCCCCCGGGCGGCGCGTCCCGATGAACGACCCCGACCTGCGCGCCCTGCGCCGCGAGGCCGCCCGGCGTCACCACCCCGACGTGGGTGGGGACGCGGCGACCTTCGTCGCGGTCATGCGATCGCTCGACGCCCTCGAGGCGGCGCGGGCGGCAGGGAGCACAGGGAGCACAGCGGGTCGCACCGCAGGAGGCACCCCGACCGCCGGGGTCGGGCCGTGGGGGGACGGCCCGGCCGCCGGCCCGGCGTCCGCCCCCACCATCACCGTCACCTCGACCGCGGCGTCGCGGGCCAGACGAGCAGTGCGCACCACGAGCCGCCGGCTCGTGGGCGACGTCAGACGCCGCATCCCACGGTCGTTGCCCGGCTCTCGCCGCTACGGCCAACTCTGAAGGAGACACCACCATGACCACCTCCACCATCGGCCTCATCGCCGGACTGCTGCTGGCGATCGCCATCGTCGTCGGCGGCCTGCTCGGCCTGCTGCTCGGCGTCGTGCTGGGCGGAGCCGGCTACCTCATCGGCGGCCACGTCGACGGCGAGCTCGACCTGGGCGCGCTGGTGCGGGGCCGTCGTGGCTGAGCCCGCCCTCGCGCCCCCGGAGGACCGGGGTCGCCTCGACGTGCGCACGCGTGCCCTCCAGCACGTCGCGGAGCGCGCGGCGCTCGAGGCGCCCGGCACCGTGTCGCGCCGCCCGGCGATGGGCTCGGCCCTGGGGTCCTCGGTGGGGTCGGCCCTGGGTCGCCTCACCGGATCCGGCTCCCCGCACGCCACCGTCACCGTCCACGGGGCACGGGCCCGCGTCGAGGTGGACGTCGCTGCCGTGTGGCCCTGCGCCGTCTCGGACATCGCCGAGGGCGTGCGGGCCACGGTGCAGCGCGAGACCTCCCGCATCAGCGGGATCGACATCACGACGGTCGACGTCACCGTGCACCTCGTCGAGGCTGAGCCCGCCGACGACCACGGGCGAGGGGGGCGGGTCCAGTGAGCCGTCGCAACCCGCCCCGGGGCCGATCGGCCGTCGTGCCCGTGGCCCTGCTCCTCGCGCTGGCGCTCGTCGCGCTGGCCGTCGTCACCGTGCGCGACCTCGCCGTCGCCCAGGGGTGGACCGGCGGCAGTCCCTGGCTGCGCGACGCCGTGGACGGCCTCGACGGACTCGGCGCCACGACCGCGGTCGTGGTGGCCGCCGCGGTGACCGGTCTCGTCGGGCTGGTGCTCCTCGTGCTGGCCCTCAAGCCCGCCCCGGTCACGCACCTGCCGGCCACCGCCGACGGCGACCTCTGGGTCTCGGCGCACGCCGTGGCCGCCCTGGCACGCCAGCGCGCCGACCGCAGCAGCGGCGTCGTCGGCGCCAGCGCCACGGTCTCCCGCCGTCATCGCGTGCGCGTCGAGGTCGTCGCGCCGCGCGACACCGACCAGACCGTCGCCGGTGTGCGCGAGACCGTCGCCGCCGATCTCGACGGCTTCTCCCCCGCCCGCATCTCCGTCCACGCCCAGGAGGCACCGCGATGACCGCGCCCGCGAAGACCGACCGCCTGGTCGTCGCCCTCGTCGGGCTGGTGCTCGTCGCCGTGTCGCTGGCCCTCCTCGACTGGCGCTTCGGGTGGGTGCTGTCGTGGGGGGACACCCTCGACACCGCCCCCGTCGACGACGTCTTGGCCACCAGCTGGTGGCCGTGGGCCTCCGCCGCCGTGGGGGTGCTGCTCGGCCTGCTCGGCCTGGCCTGGGTCCTGGCCCACCTCAGGCCGGCGTCGGTCCCGGCGCTCCGGCTCCCGGCGAGCGGCCCCGAGGGTCGCCTCGAGGTCGACCTCCGCTCGCTGGCCCACGCGACCGCCGCGCGCCTGGAGTCCCTCGCGCCGGTCACGGGCCTGTCGGGCACCGCTCGCACCCACCGGGGCTCGACCGTGGTCGAGCTGAGGGGCCGCGTCGAGGAGACCGCCGAGGTGCAGGAGCTGCGCGACGCCGTCACCACCGTGACCCGCGAGGTGGAGCAGGCCTTCCCGGCCGGCGACGTGGCGGTGCGCGTCGTGCTCGACAGGCCCAAGGCGGCTCGCCGTGAGCGCACCGACCGGGTGCGGGTGCAGTAACGGACCCGATCGACGCGACATCGACCCCCGACCCCTCGACCTGAGGGATCGGGGGTCGTTCGTCGTGCAGGTCACACCGTCGGCCCCCGGGGGTCTGGACCACTGCCCCCCCTGCCGGGGTGAGTGGCTCCCCGACCGGGGCGAGGGGTGCGACCCTGGTGGGGCGACCCGTCCCCCACGGGCCGTGACCCGCCGGCCCTCCCCCGCACGACACCGGCCCGCACGACACCGGCTTCCCCGAGCCGGCGTACGGCACCGTCGCCCCCCACCCCACCCGCGCGCGACCACCCATCGCCCGCGACCACGACCGCCCCCGAGGTCTGCCATGTCCCACCTGCACCCCCTCCCGCCCCGCCGCGGGCTGCGTCGCGCCCTCGTGGCGACCGCGCTCGCCGCCGCCACCGTCGTGGGGCTCGGCGCGCTGCCGGCCGTCGCCGACGCGGCACCGGCCCCGGCCGCCGTCGCGGGCGCAGCCGGTCCGCTGGCCGCGGACACCGTCGACAAGCCCGTGGCCACCGCCCTCGACCGTGTGTCGCGCACGACCCGCAAGGCCCGGGCGAGGACCCTGCCGGCCCGTGTCTTCGGCCTCGCCATCCCCGGCGCCCCCACGGAGCTGTCGGAGGCCGACGCCCTCGCCTCCAGCCTCGGCCGGCGCGCCACCCAGCTCACCTTCTACTCCTCGTGGCACTACGCCGCCGACTTCCCCACCGCCGACGCCCGCCGGGTCGCCTCGACCGGTGCCGTGCCGGAGGTCACCTGGGAGCCCTGGGACCCCGCTGTCGGCACGCCCGACCAGCCCGCCTACTCCCTCGACCGCATCGCCGGCGGCGCCTTCGACGCCTACGTCACGCGCTGGGCGCAGCAGGTGAAGGCCTACGGCGCTCCGGTCGCCTTCCGCTTCGCCCACGAGATGAACGGCAGCTGGTACCCCTGGTCGGAGGGCGTCAACGGCAACACCTCCGGCGACTACGTCGCGGCCTGGCGCCGGGTGGTCGGCATCTTCCGCTCGGTCGGGGCGACCAACGCGATCTGGACCTGGACCCCCAACGTGCCCTTCCCCGGGTCCGTCGCGCTCCCCGGGCTCTACCCCGGCGACCGGTGGGTCGACCGGGTCGGCCTCGACGGCTACAACTGGGCCGGACTCATCCCCTCCACCTCCTGGCAGTCCTTCGGGGAGGTCTTCGGGCCCGGCCTCGCCCAGCTCACCTCGCTGACGGCCAAGCCCGTCTTCATCGGCGAGGTCGGCTGCCCCGAGGGCGTGGGCGACAAGGCCGGCTGGATCCGTGACATGTGGACCTACCTCGACCAGCACCGCGAGGTGCGCGGGCTGACCTGGTTCCACTTCCAGAAGGAGGCCGACTGGCGCATCACCAGCAGCCAGGCCTCCCACGACGCCTTCCGGGCCGGCGTGGGCGCCTTCGCCTCCTGAGGAGGCCGACCGGCACCGACCCCCGTAGGGGTGGGGCCGCCGCCGCTGCTCGGCGCCTAGTTTCGACCCATGACCGAGAGCAACGAGAAGACCGAGGCCGTCCAGGCCGTCGTCGACCGCGTGACCTCCTACCAGGAGTCGGCCCCCGAGGGCACCGTCGAGGCCGAGCTGCGCAAGGGCCTCGGCGAGGCCGGCCTCGACCTGCCCGACGCCGACGTGACGGCCCTGGCCGAGGCGATCGAGGCCGCGGAGGAGGGCGACGGGCCGGTGCAGGCCGCGTCGGTGCTGTCCTGACCGGCGCAGCGCCCGAGGTGGGTTCCGGCGACGGTCCCGTCGCCGAGCACCGGCGCCCCGACGGCGTCAGTGACGCCACCGTCGAGGCCCTCGGCAAGATCTCCGAGGCCCTGGAGGCCGTCGAGGTGGCGCGCGGCCACCTGTACACCTTCCACCGGCTCTCCGGCACCGCCGACCTGACCCTCGGTGAGGGTGTCGAGCAGCTGCGCGAGGCCGGGCACACCGAGCTGGCCGACCGCATCGAGCGTGAGCTCGTGGGCCGCAACGTGATCGAGGGCCGCTGGACCTTCCAGATCATGGAGGAGTACGACGACACCTACTGGTCGGTCTTCCGCGACCTCGAGCGCACCGCCCGCGAGGAGCTCGTCGGTGGGCGGCGCCACCTCTTCGAGGCCGAGATGAAGGAGTCGGAGCGCACCCGCGGGCGACGCCACCACGAGGCCGCTCCCGACGACCGCGGGCCCCAGGCGCCCTGACCCGGCCCCTGACCCGGCACCTGACCCGGCACCTGGCCCACGGGCGCGGTGGTGACGGGCGCCACGAGACTAGGTTGGAGCCCATGGCACCTGCGATCCCGACCCACGACCTGCTCGACGGCACGACGCTCCCGGCCGTCGGGTTCGGCACCTACCCGCTGCGCGACGACGCGTGCGTCGAGGCCGTCGGGTCGGCGATCGCGGCGGGCTACCGCCTGCTCGACACCGCGGTCAACTACGGCAACGAGGCCGCGGTCGGCGAGGCGGTCAGGCGGGCCGAGGTCGATCGTGACGAGCTGGTGGTGACCAGCAAGCTGCCCGGTCGCGACCACGGCTACGACGAGGCGGTCGCCAGCGTCAGGGGCTCGCTGCGCGCCCTCGGGCTCGAGCGCATCGACCTGCACCTCATCCACTGGCCCAACCCGAGCGTCGACCGGTACGCCGAGGCCTGGCGCGCCCTGGTCGACCTCCAGCGCGACGGCCTGGTGCGCTCGATCGGGGTCTCGAACTTCACCGAGGCCCACCTGGCGCGGATCATCGACGAGACCGGCGTGACACCGGTGGTCAACCAGATCGAGATGCACCCGCACTTCCCGCAGGCCGCGATGCGTGCGGTGCACGAGCGTCTCGGCATCCGCACGGAGTCGTGGAGCCCCCTGGGCAAGCGCAACGCCCCCCTCGACGAGCCGGCCGTCACCGGCCCCGCCGCCCGCCTGGGCGTCACCCCGGGTCAGGTGATCCTGCGCTGGCAGGTGCAGCTGGGCTCCGTGCCGGTGCCGAAGTCGGCCACCCCGGAGCGACAGCGGGCCAACCTCGACCTCTTCGGCTTCGAGCTCACCGACGCGGAGGTCGCCGACATCTCCGCCCTCGCTCGCGTCGACGGCCGGCTCTTCGGCGGGGATCCCGACACCCACGAGGAGATGTGATGGCGTCGGCCCCGCCGACCCCCCACCTCCGCGTCGACCTCGACCGCCTGCGCCGCAACGTCCGCCGCACCGCCGAGCGCGCCCGCAGCCTGCAGGTCTCGCTGCGCCCGCACGTCAAGACCCACAAGAGCGCCGAGATCGCCCGGCTGCAGCTGGTCTCCGGCGCCGTGGGCATCACCGTCGCCACCGTGGGCGAGGCCGAGGTCTTCGCGCGCCACGGCTGCACCGACGTCTTCATCGCCTACCCCCTCTGGCTCGACGACGACCGCGCCTCCCGCCTGCACGACCTCTCCGAGATCTGCCGGCTGGCCATCGGCGTGGACTCCGTCGCCGGCGCCGCCAACGCCGGGCGTCGCCTCGGCGGGTCGGGGGTCGAGGTGCTCGTGGAGGTCGACTCCGGCCACCACCGCACCGGGGTGCCGGCGGACCGGGCCGGGGACGTCGCCGTCGCGGCCCGCCGGGCCGGTCTCGTCGTGCGCGGGGTGTTCACGTTCCCCGGCCACGGCTACGCCCCGGGCGCCACCGCCGCGGCCGTGCGCGACGAGATCGAGGCCCTCCGCACCGCCCGCGACGCCCTGCTCGACGAGGGCATCGACGTGCGCGTGGTCTCGGGCGGCTCGACGCCGACCCTCGCCGCGAGCCTCGTGCCCGGTGCCGCCGACGTGGTCGACGAGCTGCGCCCCGGCGTCTACGTCTTCGGCGACGCCCAGCAGTGGGAGCTCGGCGTCGTCGAGCCCGCCGACATCGCGCTCACCTGCCGGGCCACGGTCGTCAGCCACGCCCACGGTCGCCTGGTGCTCGACGCCGGGAGCAAGGTGCTGGGTGCCGACCGAGCGGCGTACTCCTCCGGCTTCGGCCGGCTGCTCGACCACCCCGGCGCCCGGATCACCGCCCTCTCCGAGCACCACGCGACCGTCGAGCTCGGCGGCGCCGCCCTGCCTGCGCTCGGCTCGGTGCTCGACGTGGTGCCCAACCACGTGTGCTCCGCGGTCAACCTGGCCGACGACCTGTGGGTGGAGGAGGCGGGCGGCCTGCGCGCGTGGTCGGTGACGGCCCGCGGGCAGAACGGCTGAGCGCGCCGGGCCGCTCAGGCTGCTCTCACACCCGGCGCCTACGATCGGCGCCATGCGCACCCGACCCGCCCCCCGTGTCCTCGCCCGCCGCGCCGCGACCCGCCCCCTGGCCGCCGTCGCCGTCGTCGCCTGCCTCACCTCGCTCGCCGCCTGCGGGTCCGACGAGGAGCCGACGGCCGAGGACACCTCCGCCGCGAGCCCCGCCACCTCCGAGAGCGCCTCCGGCTCCCCCTCCGACGACGGGTCCGCCGCCGGGTCGGGCTCCTGCGACTACCCGCAGGACGGTCAGCCCGCGAAGGAGGTCGACCCGCCCGAGACCACCCCCACCGTCAGCGGCGAGGTGAGCGCCGACGTCGCGACCAGCGCCGGCGACATCGGCCTGACCCTCGACGCCGACGCCGCACCCTGCACCGTCAACTCCTTCGTCAGCCTCGCCGAGCAGGGCTACTTCGACGGCACCACCTGCCACCGCCTCACCACCGAGGGCATCTACGTGCTCCAGTGCGGCGACCCGACGGGCACCGGCACCGGCGGGCCCGGCTACACCATCCCCGACGAGCTGACCGGCGAGGAGACCTACCCGGCGGGCACCCTGGCCATGGCCAAGACGATGTACCCCGACTCCGGCGGCTCGCAGTTTTTCATGGTCTACGAGGAGTCGCCGCTGCCGCCGGACTACACCGTCTTCGGCACCATCGACGACGCCGGCCTCGACCTGCTCACCGAGATCGGCGACGAGGGCACCGACAACGGCACCGGCGACGGCGCGCCCGCCACGCCGGTCGACATCGAGAGCGTCACCGTCGGCTGACCGGCTCCGCGGCCCCGGGGGCCCGGTTCTGGGGGCCCGGTTCTGAGGGCCCGGTTCTGGGCGCTCGGTTCTGAGGGCCCGGTTCTGGGCGCTCGGTCCTGGGCGCCCGGGCTCAGTGGCCCAGGTCGCCCGCGGCGAAGGTGACCGGCTCGCCCAGGGTGACCGTGCGCCCCACCGTGCACAGGCGTTCCTGCACCATCTGCAGGGTGCGCGGCACGACCTCGCGCGCCCGGTCGCCCTCGGGGCCCTCGGGGAAGGTCACGTCGAAGGTGACCCGCAGGTCCACCAGGTGGTTGCCCTGCTCGTCGCGCACCTTGTGCCCCTCGGCCCGCGCCGCGAAGGACGCGAAGGGCGACCGCTTGCCGGTGACGTGGTCGAGGTCGACCGCCCCGCAGCCGACCAGAGCGGCGAGCAGCAGCTCGACCGGGGTGAAGTCGGGGTCGTCGCCCGACCCGACCGGCAGCACGCCACCGCGGCCGTTGGTGGCCTTGTAGCGGCGCTCCCCGATGCGCTCGAGGTCGACCGCCCGCCGGGTCGCGGGGTCTCGGCCCGGCTCGCGCACGTGGTCGGGGGTCGGGGTCGGAGGCTGCTGCATGGTCTCGTCCATGCCAGCAGCCTCCCAGACACGCCCGGGAGGTCGTCCGGTTTGACCTCAGCGCCCAGCCGAGAGACGTTCGAGTGGTCCCCCCGCACCCCATCGGAAGGCGAGCACGTGCTCTTCCTGACCGAGAACGCCCAGTCCATCGTCACCGACCTCGCGGCCCAGCCGGCCCAGCCGGGCCAGCCCGGCGCAGCCGGCCTCCGCATCGTCTCCGAGAGCGAGGTGGAGCCGGCGCTGCTGGTGTCGACCGCCGCGGCGCCCGAGCCGGGCGACGTCACCGTCGAGCAGGACGGCGCCACGGTCTACCTCGACCAGACCGCCGCGCTGCTGCTCGACGACAAGATCCTCGACGCCGCCGTGCACCCCGACGGCAAGGTCGAGTTCGCCCTGGCCGTGCAGCCGTAGGACCCGGACCCGGCCCCAGGCGGGCCGGGGCCACGACGTACGACGGGCCCCCGACACCGGAGTGGTGTCGGGGGCCCGTCGACCGTCCGGGGCGCCGGAGTCCCTCCGGCGGCCCGGGCTCAGTCCTCGGCGGGCTCGAGGCCCAGGCGCACGCGTCGGCGGTGCGCCAGCAGGAGACCCAGGTTCCGCCGCTCGGTCGCCTCACGCTCGGGGCGGAACCTCGTCGAGGAGATCCCGTAGGCGACGTACAGCTGCGAGTTCATGGTGTCTCTCATCCCTTTCGCCCCGTCTCGGGGCTGGCGTCCGGTGTGCGGGTACCCGCACACCTGTCATTGGTCATCGTCGTTTTCGACTCTTACATCGTAGCGACTGCTACACACCGCACCTCATCCTCGAGGCTGTGATGTCGCGCACCCGTCGACGCCCTGCCAGCACCACCTCCGTCGCCCCTCGGGAGCCGGTGGCACCATCGAGGACATGACCACCGAGACCCGCGAGATCCACCTAGCCCGACGACCCTCCGGCGCGCCCGTGCCCGACGACTTCCGCCTCGTCACCACCACGCTCCCCGACCTCGGCGAGGGCGAGGTGCTCGTGCGCACCGACGTCATGTCGGTCGACCCCTACATGCGCGGACGCATGAACGACGCGAAGTCCTACGTGCCCCCCTTCGCCCTCGACGCGCCCCTCGAGGGGGCCGCGGTCGGTGAGGTCCTGGAGTCGCGCGCCGAGGGCATCGAGGTCGGCGACACCGTGCTGCACGGGCTGGGCTGGCGCGAGCACGCCGTGGTGTCGGGCAAGGCCGTGCGCACGCTCGACGTCTCCACGCTGCCCGCCTCGACCTACCTCGGCGTGCTCGGCAGCACCGGGCTGACCGCCTACGTCGGCCTCACCCGCATCGCCGAGATGAAGCAGGGCGAGACCGTCTTCGTGTCCGGTGCGGCCGGCGCCGTCGGCTCCTCCGTGGGCCAGATGGCGCGTCTGCTGGGCGCCGGCAAGGTCATCGGGTCCGCCGGCTCGGCCGACAAGGTCTCGTGGCTGACCGACGACCTCGGCTTCGACGCCGCCTTCGACTACCACGACGGCCGGGTGAGCGACCGGCTGGGCGAGCACGGCCCGGTCGACGTCTACTTCGACAACGTCGGCGGGGAGCACCTCGAGGCCGCCATCACGCACCTCAACGACTTCGGCCGGGTGGCCGTCTGCGGCATGATCGCGGGCTACAACGACCCGAGCCAGGCCGCGGGCCCCCGCAACATGATGATGGTGGTGCAGAAGCGGCTGCGGCTGCAGGGCTTCATCGTGACCGACCACTACGACCTGGCCTCGGAGTTCTACGAGAAGGCCGGCGCCTGGGTGGCCGACGGCTCGCTGAAGCACCGGGAGACCTTCGCCGACGGGCTCGACCACGCCGTCGAGGCGTTCCTCGGCGTGCTGAACGGTGCCAACACCGGCAAGATGCTCGTGCGGCTCTGAGCGAGCCCCCCACACGCCGACGGCGGGCCCGGACCAGGTGGTCCGGGCCCGCCGTCGTGTGTGCGGGTCGTGCTGTGCTGCGAGGGTGGTGCGGTCGCGTCAGCGGCGCACGCGGATGTCGACGTAGCGCTGGCCGCGGACGACCTCGTCGTAGGGACCGCTCTGGGTGACGAAGGAGCGTCGCAGGCCCTTGCCGTTGGCGTAGAGCTCCGCGGAGACCTCGTCGTTGCGGACCGGGTCGGCGTAGGCCTTGACGGCCTGGGCCACCGACTTGATGCGGTAGTTGTTGGTGTAGTCCGAGGCACCGCCCTGGACGACGAGGAAGGCCGAGCGCTTGGCGCGCGACGGGATCTTCACCGAGACCGGTGCGTAGGTGACGGTGTCGTCGACCGCGGTGAGCACGGCGCGCAGGTCGAGGGTGCTCCCGGCCTTGGCCACCAGGTTGGTGCGGCGCCCGATCGTCGTCCACTCGCCGCCCTTGCGCTGCTGCAGACCGGTCACCTTGAGGGTGTCGGTGGAGGTGTCGACGTCGCTGTCGACGGTGATGTCGTCGACCTGGACGCCGTCGATGCGGCTCAGGGCGTAGGCGAGGTCGGCCAGCTCGAAGACCGACTCGAAGGAGATGTCGTAGTCCGAGACGTAGGTGTCGGCCGAGGAGATCTCGAAGGGCGCACCCAGCTCGTCGGTGCCGGTGATGGTCCAGCTCTGTGCCTCGGTGCCGGGGATGTAGGAGTCGAGCACGCGGTCGTGGTTGACCAGCAGCTGGCCGAAGACCGTGTCGGCGAGGAAGCGCTTGACGTAGGCGTCGCTGCTGCCGGTGCGCTCGCGGCCGTCGAAGCTGACCGTCGAGGCCACCGTGGTGGTGTCGGGCAGCGTGGCGAAGGTGCCGGTGATCCCGGTGGTGCGGTCGTCAGTGATGGTGCCGACGGCGGGGGCGATGTTGGCGACCTTGAAGGGCGCGCCCAGGCTGTCGGGCTGGACGTAGAGCGCGTCGGCCGGGTTGAGACCCAGCGTGGTCTCGCCGAAGAAGGCGAACGGGTGGCCGAAGCCCACCACCTCTCCGCCGCAGACCGAGGTGGCGGTGCCGACGGCGCCCGCGGTCACGTCGCCGTAGGACAGCGTGGTGGCGAGGTTGCCTCCGGCGACGATGGTCTCCTCGGTGGCGTCGGCCGCGGCCGCGCGACCCACGGCGCCGACCGCGTAGGTCTGCTCGGAGAAGTACTTCTTGTCGCTCTCGCGGACCATGTCGATGCGCTTCTGCGTCATCCCGCTGATGCCGACCGGCATGCGGAGCTGGCGGAAGCCCTGCTCGGCCTGGCTCGCGGTGACGTCGGAGCTCGCGGCGATCTGGCGGGCCGCGCGCGCGTCGACGTCGACGCGGCGCGTGCCGGAGGTGAGGTAGTCGTCCATCTCGGCGAAGGGGGTGATGCCCGCGATCGGCGAGGATCCCCACGACAGGCCGTAGGCGACGGCGCCGACCAGCTGGCCGTCGATGTAGACCGGCGAACCGGACATGCCCGACCAGATGCCGCCGGCCGCGTCGATGGCCGGCGAGGTGAGGTCGGCCATGATCATGTCGACGCCGGGAGCGATCCCGTCGTCGAGCACGCCGATGATCGAGCCCTCGAAGGCCTCGGGCGTGGTGCCCTCGGAGACGGTCAGGCCGGTCACCGCGGCGTCCGCGGTGATCTGCTCCTGGGGGTAGGTGGGGGTGCAGTCCTCGGCGGGCTCGGCGGACTGTGCCGGCCCGGAGGCGACGGCTGCGGCCCCGAGAAACAGTCCGGCTGCGGCGGTGCTGGCGACCAGGGCCCGGCCCCGGCGCGTGGTGCTGGGTCGCGTCATCGCGTCCTCATTCCTCCTGTGTGGCGAGGGCGCGGTCTGCGTCCCTCGTGAAGGGTGACGTGCTCCTCACCCTTTTGGTTGCACGCCGGGCCGGGCAGGTTGGTGACCGTGGCCCGATCGTGACCGTGGGAGGCACGTCCTAGGGTGAGGGAGTGAGCTCCGCCGACACCCCGACCGCCCCGCCGACCGACCCCACCGCCTCCGCCGAGGCCGCCGCCCCCGGTGGGCTCAAGCGCGCGGAGGCGGTCGCCCGCGCCGCGCTGCTCGACGTCGAGTCCTACGACCTGCGCCTCGACCTCGCCTCCGACACCGAGACCTTCGGCTCGGTCACCACCGTGAGGTTCACCTCGCGCGGCGGGACGACCTTCGTCGACCTGAAGCCGGCCTCGCTGCGCTCCGTGCACCTCGACGGGCACCCCGTCGACGTCGACCTCCTGCGACGCGGGCGCCTGCCCCTCGAGACCACCGAGGGTCCCCACGAGCTCGTCGTCGACGCGGTCATGGCCTTCCGCAACGACGGCGAGGGGCTGCACCGCTCGGTGGACCCCGCCGACGGGCGCCACTACGTCTACGGCATGTCCTTCATGGACGCCGCCCCGAGCGTCTTCGCCTGCTTCGACCAGCCCGACCTCAAGGCCCCCTACACGCTGCACGTCACCGCGCCCGAGGACTGGGTCGTGATCGGCAACGCCCCGGCCACCAACCCCGAGCCCGGCGTGTGGGAGCTCGAGACGAGCCAGCCGCTGTCCACCTACTTCGTCACCCTGGTCGCCGGGCCCTACCACCTCGTGCGCGACCAGCACGACGGCATCCCCCTGGGCCTCAGCGCACGGGCCAGCCTGGCCGCCGACCTCGACGCCGACGCCGAGGAGCTGCTGACCATGACCAAGCAGTGCTTCGACGAGTTCCACCGTCTCTTCGGCATCCGCTACCCCTTCGGCGACTACCACCAGGCCTTCGTGCCGGAGTTCAACGCCGGCGCCATGGAGAACCCCGGCTGCGTCACCTTCCGCGACCAGCTCGTCTTCTCCAGCAAGGTGACCCGCGGCCAGCGCATCCAGCGTGCGACGACCGTGGCCCACGAGATGGCCCACCAGTGGTTCGGCAACATCACCACCCCGCTGTGGTGGGACGACCTGTGGCTCAACGAGTCCTTCGCCGAGTACATGGGCAACCGGGTCACCGCCGACGTCACCGAGTACACCGACGCCTGGGTCTACAACTCCTTCTCGCGCCGGCAGTGGGGCCTCCTGGCCGACCAGCGGCCCAGCACCCACCCGGTCGCCGGCAACGGCGAGGAGGACGCCACGGCGGCCCTGCAGAACTTCGACGGGATCTCCTACGCCAAGGGCTCGAGCATCCTCAAGCAGCTCAACGCCACGATGGGCGACGAGGTCTTCCTCGCCGGCGCGGTCGACCACTTCCGCAGCCACTTCTTCGGCAACGCCACCATGCACGACCTCTTCGCGAGCTGGGAGCGCGCCGGCGCCGGCGACCTCTCGGACTTCACCCGCGGCTGGCTGGTCACCGCGGGGCCCGACCGCATCGTGCTCGACCGCTCCGCCGGCGAGCTGGTGCGCACGCCGCCGCCCGGCAGCCCGGCGGACCGGTCGCACACCTTCCGCGTCGCGACCGCCCGGGCGACGGCTCCGTCCGGCGGCACCGCCGGCACCGGCCCGTGGGCGCTGACCCGGGTCACCACCCGGGGCGGGCGCACGCCGTACGAGCCGGAGGCGGGGGCCGCGGTGGTGCTCGACCCCTACGACGACACGTGGGCCGTCGTCGAGCCCGACGGCGAGACGCTGGCGCAGCTGCCCGCGCTGCTCCCCCGCACCGACGACGCGCTGCTGCGGGCCGGGGTGTGGAACGGCGTGCGCAGCGGCTACCACCACGCCACGGTGGCGCCGGGGGCGGTGGTCGACCTCGTCGAGGCCTGGCTGCCGACCGAGGACAGCGACGCGGCCATCGCCTTCACCGTGCCGTGGCTGCTGCGCGACGTGCTGCCGCTGACCACCGACGGCGACGACGCCGCGGCGCGGGTGCACGAGGCGGGGCTGGCCGGGGCGCTCGCCGCTCCCGCCGGCTCGACCCTCCAGCTCGCCGCCTTCCAGGCCGCCGCCGCCACGGCACCCGCCGACCGCCTCCAGCACTGGATCGCGGGCGAGGGACTGCCCGACGGCGTCGAGGTCGACGACGAGCTGCGCTGGCGCCTGCTCGTCCGGCTCGCCGCGCTGGGCGCCACCGACCGGTCCGCTCTCGACCGCTGGCTGGCCCAGGAGCCCACCACCCGCACCCGTGTCGAGCACGCGAGGGCCGTCGCGTCGCTGCCCGAGGCCGCCGCCAAGGAGTTCGCCTGGGAGCGCTTCACCGGTGCGGTCCCCGCCACCAACTACGAGCTCGAGGCCGCCGGGCTCGGGCTGTGGCGCCCCGGTCAGGAGCACCTGACCGAGCCCTACGTCGCCCGCTACCTCCAGGCGCTCCCCACCATCGCCGAGGTCCACCAGGGCTGGGTGCTCGGCCAGGTCGTCACCGCCTTCTTCCCCCTCACCTCGCTGCGCGACGAGACCGTCGCGGCGCTGCACGCCGCGGCCGACGCCCCGGGCCTCGACGCCACCGTGCGCCGCCGCGTCGTCGACGCCACCGACGACCTCGAGCACCGCCTGGCCGTCGCCCGGGCCTTCGGCGCATGAGCGGCGCAGCGCGCGGCCTTCCCGGTGCCCGCGCCCGGCGTCCCGGGCCCACCGTCCGCACGCGGGTCGAGGAGCACCGAGCCGGCCCTGACGGCGAGGGGCCCGACGAGGTCCGCCGCCACGAGGACCGGCTGGTCACCGAGGAGCCGCTCGAGATCCGGCTCGCCTGGCCCGGCGCCGAGGCCCACCGGGCCTGGGTGACGATGCGGACCCCCGGTCACGACTTCGAGCTCGCGGCGGGGTGGGCCGTGCACGAGGGACTGCCCGGGCCCGCCGGCATCGCGGGCATCGCCTACTGCACCGACGTCGACCTCGCCCCGGAGCAGGAGTTCAACGTCGTGACCCTCACCCTGGCCGAGCCCCCGGCCCGGCCGCCGGGCCACCGCCACGACGCCCTCTCGGCCGGGTCATCGGCCTGCGGCGTCTGCGGCGCCGACAGCGTCTCGGCGGTGCTCGACATCGCGCGCGGCGCGCGCTGGGAGGGCGCCACGCCGACCGCCGACGTCGTGCGCCGTCTGCCCGACCTGCTGCGCGAGCGGCAGCCGGTCTTCGCCCGCACCGGCGGCATCCACGCCGCCGGGCTCTTCACCGCCGACGGCGAGGCGGTCCTGGTGCGCGAGGACGTCGGTCGCCACAACGCCGTCGACAAGGTCAGCGGCGCCCGGGCGATGGCCGGGGAGCGACCCGGTGGCGCCTGCCTGGTGGTGAGCGGACGTGCCGGCTTCGAGCTGGTGCAGAAGGCGGTCACCGCCGGTTTCGGCTCCCTGGTCTCGGTCGGTGCCCCGACCAGCCTGTCGGCGCAGCTGGCCGCCCAGAGCGGCCTGGAGCTGTGGGGCTTCACCTCGCCGCGGCGTACCGTGCGCTATGTCTGAGCCCTGTCACCGCCGGTCACCGGCGGCGCATTGTGACGTTCCCCGCTCCGGCGGTGTCTGACCCAAGGGGGTGGGCGGATCCCGGCCCGCGCCTGCCTAGCGTGGAGTCGTCCCTCATCCGCGACACCAGAGGAGCACGACCCCATGAGCACCACCGCCACCCTGTCCGTGCCGACCCCGAGCGCTGCGTTCGAGACCAGCACCGTGGAGCGCCGCGCCGTCGGTGAGCACGACGTGCTGATCGACATCGCCTACAGCGGCATCTGCCACTCCGACATCCACCAGGCCCGCAACGAGTGGGCCGAGGGCATCTTCCCGATGGTCCCGGGCCACGAGATCGCCGGCACCGTGGCCGAGGTCGGCCCGGGCGTCACCAAGTACGCCGTGGGCGACCGTGTCGGCGTCGGCTGCTTCGTCGACTCCTGCCGCGAGTGCGAGAACTGCCGCGCCGGCGAGGAGCAGTACTGCCTCAAGGGCGAGGTGCCGACCTACAACGGCAAGGACTACGACGGCGTCGAGACCTACGGCGGCTACAGCAAGCAGATCGTGGTCCACGAGGACTACACCCTCGGCATCCCCGAGGGCATCGAGCTGGACGTCGCCGCTCCCCTGCTGTGCGCCGGCATCACCACCTACTCCCCCCTGCACCACTGGGGCGCCGGGCCGGGCAAGAAGGTCGCCATCGTCGGCATGGGCGGCCTGGGCCACCTCGGTGTCAAGATCGCCGCGGCCATGGGCGCCGAGGTCACCGTGCTCAGCCAGTCGCTGAAGAAGGAGGAGGACGGCCGCCGTCTCGGCGCCGACCACTACGCCGCGACCTCCGACCCCGAGACCTTCGAGTCCCTCGCCGGCACCTTCGACCTGATCGTCAACACCGTGGCCGCGACGCTGCCGGTCGACAAGTACCTCTCGCTGCTGCGCCTCGACGGCGCGATGGTCAACGTCGGCATCCCCGCCGACGCCGACACCTACCACGCCTTCTCGCTGGCCGGCATGCGCCGCAGCCTGGCCGGCTCCAAGATCGGCGGGATCCGCGAGACCCAGGAGATGCTCGACTTCTGCGCCGAGCACGGCATCGGGGCCGAGGTCGAGGTGCTGGCCCCCGAGCCGGCCGTGATCGACGAGGCCTACGAGCGCGTCGTGGGCAGCGACGTCCGCTACCGCTTCGTCATCGACATGGCGGCCCTCGAGGGCTGAGCGGCGACCTCTCGTCGCCGCCCCCGTGGCGGCGACCGCACGGCCCCGGGACCCCGTCCCGGGGCCGTGCGGCGTGGGTCCCCCGCAGTGTCGGCGGCCCCTCGTAGGTTCTTCCCATGCGCATCCTGCACACCTCCGACTGGCACCTGGGCCGGTCGTTCCACCGCGAGGGGATGCTGACCCACCAGGCGGCCTACGTCGACCACCTGCTGGCGGTCGTCGAGTCCGAGCAGGTCGATCTCGTGGTGCTGGCCGGAGACGTCTACGACCGTGCGCTGCCGCAGGTCGACGCGGTGCGCCTCGCCGACGAGGCGCTCTCCCGGCTGGCCGCGTCGCGGGCCCGGGTGGTGGTCACCAGCGGCAACCACGACTCCGCCCAGCGGCTCGGCTTCAGCGCGCGCCTCATCGACGCCGCCGGCGTGCACCTGCGCACCGACCCCGCCACCGTCGGGCGCCCCGTGCTGCTCGAGGACGAGCACGGTCCGGTGGCCGTCCACGGCCTGCCCTACCTCGACCCCGACGCCGTGCGCGAGCCGTGGGGCCTGACCTCCCGCTCCCACCAGGCGGCCCTGACCGAGGCCGTGCGGCGCGTGCGCGCCGACCTGGCCGGGCGTCCCGGCACCCGGTCGGTCGTGCTCGCGCACGCCTTCGTCGCCGGCGCCGAGTCCAGCGACTCCGAGCGCGACATCAGCGTCGGCGGTGTCTCGCTGGTGCCCACGTCGGTCTTCGACGGCGTCGACTACACCGCGCTCGGACACCTGCACGGCCGTCACACCCTCACCGACGCGGTCCGCTACAGCGGATCGCCCCTGGCGTACTCCTTCTCGGAGGCCACCCACCGCAAGGGGTCCTGGCTGGTCGACCTCGGCGCACCCGCGGCGCCCGGCGAGGGCACGGCGAGGCTGTCGGCGCAGTTCGTCGACGCCCCGGTGCCCCGCCCGCTGGCCCGGTTGCGGGGCGAGCTGGAGACCCTGCTGAGCGACCCGCGACTCGCCGAGCACGAGCAGTCCTGGGTGCAGGTCACCCTCACCGACGCGGGCCGCCCCGCGCAAGCCATGGAGCGGCTGCGGCGCCGCTTCCCCCACACCCTCGTCCTGGGCTTCGACAGCACCCCCGTCACGGTCGGAGCGGTGCCGTCCAGCCGCACCCAGGGCCGCAGCGACCACGACATCGCGCTGGAGTTCATGACCGCGATGAGGGGCGAGGAGGCCTCCCCGGCCGAGCGGGCGCTGCTGCGGCGCGCCGTCGACGCCTGCTGCGACGACCCCGACCTGGATCCGGTGCGGCGCCCCGGCGACCACGGGTCCGACCAGGAGTCCGACCACCGGGCCGACCCCGAGATGCTGCTGGCCGCCTCCGCGGCCGCGGCCGACGGGCGGCTCTTCTGATGCGGCTGCACCACCTCGAGGTCACCGCCTTCGGCCCCTTCGCCGACACCGTCTCCGTCGACTTCGACGAGCTCTCGGCCGCGGGCCTCTTCCTGCTCACCGGCCCCACCGGCGCCGGCAAGACGAGCGTGCTCGACGCCGTGTGCTTCGCGCTCTACGGCGACGTGCCCGGCGACCGCAACGCCGCGCGCCGGCTGCGCTCCGACCACGCCGCCGAGGGCGTGGCGCCCCGCGTCGAGCTGGAGGCCACGCTCTCCGGACGCCGCTTCCGGATCACCCGCTCCCCGCAGTGGGAACGGCCCAAGCGGCGCGGCACCGGCATGACCACGCAGCAGGCCAGCGTCGTGGTCGCCGAGCGGGTCGGCGGTCAGTGGACGACCCTGTCGACCCGGCTCGACGAGACCGGCCAGCTCGTGACCGGCCTGGTCGGCATGAACGTCGCCCAGTTCACCCAGGTCGCCATGCTCCCGCAGGGCCGCTTCCAGGCTTTCCTCCGCGCCCGCTCCGAGGAGCGCCACCGGCTCCTGCAGCAGCTCTTCCGCACCGGCCGCTTCGAGGACGTCGAGCGTTGGCTGCGCGAGCACCGCACCGCGCTGCGCCGCGACTCCGAGTCGCGCCGCGAGGGCGTCGCCGACCTGGTCAGTCGAGTCAGCGAGGCCGCTGACGCCGCGCTGCCGGGCCTCGCATCTGGAGCCGCCGATGCAGACGCCCCGCCTGACGCCCCGCCTGACGCCGCGCCCGACGCCACGCCCGGCGCAGCCCCGGGCGCCGTCACCGGGTCCGGCGCCGCCAGGACCGCCGACACGACCGCCGACACGACCGTCGACACGGTGCCGGGCCTCGACCTGCTGGCGGCCGACGGCACCCTGCTGGCGTGGGGTCGCGACCTGCGCGCGCTGGCGACCTCGTCGCTGGCGGCGACCACCGAGGCCGTGGCCGCGGCCGCGCTCGGCGAGCGCGAGACCCGGGAGGCGCTCGAGCGCGCCCGGCTCGCGGCCGAGCGGGACCGTCGCCGCCGCGTCGCCGAGTCCGAGCACCGCCGACTGGTCGCCGAGGAGCCGGCGCAGCAGCGACGCAGGGTGCGGCTCGCCGAGGCCCGGCGGGCCGCGGCCGTGGCGCCCCTCCACCGCTGGGCCGAGGAGAGCGCCCTGGCGGCGGACGCCGCGGAGCGGCGGGCAGCAGCGGCCCTCGGCGCGCTGTCCGACGGTGACCGGCGCGAGCTGTCCGACGAGACGTCCACCCCGTGCACCGGTGCGTCCACCGGACCGTCCGCCGACGACCTGGCGCAGCGCGAGGCCGCGGCGGTCGACGCTGCGGCACGTGTCACCGCGCTGGTGCCGCGCGAGGAGCGCCTCGTCACGGCGCGCCGCCTCGAGGAGCGGACCGGTGCCGCGCTGGAGCGTCTGCGAGCCGACCTCGCCCGTGACGCTGAGCAGGCCGCAGCGCTCCCGGCCCTCCTGGCCGCGACGCGCGAGCGTCTCGACGCGGCCCGCGCCGCCACCGCCCTCCTCGGCGTCGTCCGGGCCGACCTCGACCAGACCACCGCACGGCTCGAGGCCGCCCTCGAGGCCGCCCGCCTGGAGACGTCGGCCGCCCAGGCCCACGAGGTGTGGCTGGAGGCGCGCGAGTCCACCGGCCAGGCCCACGAGCACCTGCTCTCCGTGCGCGAGGCCCGCATCGAGGCCATGGCCGCCGAGCTCGCCGGCGCCCTGGCCGTCGGCGGCTGCTGCCCCGTCTGCGGCTCCGCCGAGCACCCGGCCAAGGCCGTCGCCGCCCCCGGCTCGGCCGATGCGGCGGCGGAGAAGGAGGCACAGCGCGCGCTCGACGACGCCAAGGCCGACGAGCACGTGCGCGAGTCGCACCTGCGCGACCTGAGGACGCGCCACGCCCTCGCCCGCGAGCGGTCGGGCGGGGAGGCCCTCGAGGCGCTCGAGTCCCGCGCCGCCGCGTTGCGCGAGCAGGCCACGACCGGCGCGGCGGCCGCAGCGGAGGTCGAGGCCCTCCAGACCGAGGAGCGTCGCCTCGAGCAGCGGCGTGGCGACCTCGCCGACCGCCTCCAGGCGGCGCACGCCGCGGTGGCCGACCACGAGGCCACGGCCCGCGCGGTGACCGCCGAGATCGCCGAGATCCGCTCCGAGATCGCCGCCGTGCTCGAGCGCGTCGGTCGCCGCAACGTCGGCAACGTCGGCGACGACGGCAACAACGACAACGACGGCGACGACGACGGCGAGCCCGGCGACCTGGGCTCGCTGCTGGCCTCGTTGCGCGGCGAGGCCGAGCGCCTCCGCGAGGCACGGACGGCGCTCGAGGACCTCGAGCGGGGGCGCGACGCTGTCGCCGACGCCCGGACGCGTCTGGCCGAGACCGCGGCCGAGGCCGGTTTCGCCGACCCGGGCGCCGCTCTGGCGGCGGTGCTGGAGGAGCCCGAGGTGGAGCGGCTGGCCGATGCCGTCGACGCCCACGACCGGGCGCTGACCCGGGTCGAGGACGAGCTGCGCGACGTGGGTCCCCGTGACGGCGCCGACACCGACCCCGCCGCCGCGCAGAGCGCCTGGGAGGCCGCGGAGACCGAGCTCCAGTCGGCGCGCGCGGTGGCCGCCACCTGGACCACGCGCTGCGGTCGGCTCACCGACCTGGTGCGAGAGCTGGAGCGTGCCCTCGAGCAGTGGGCGCCGGTGCGCGAGCGGCTGGAGCTGGCGACGGGGCTGTCCACGTTCGTCGAGGGCAAGGCCGCCGACAACGCCCTGCAGATGCGGCTCTCCGCCTACGTCCTCGCCTACCGGCTCTCCCAGGTGGTGGCCGCGGCCAACGAGCGGTTGGCCCGGATGTCGGACGCCCGCTACGCCCTGGAGCACTCCGGGCGCCGCGGCGCCGGTGAGACCCGCGGCGGGCTCAGCCTGCTCGTGCGCGACGACTGGTCCGGGGAGTCGCGCGACCCCGCGACACTGTCGGGCGGTGAGACCTTCGTGGTCTCCCTCGCCCTGGCCCTGGGCCTGGCCGACGTCATCACGCAGGAGACCGGCGGCGCCGACCTCGACACCCTCTTCGTCGACGAGGGCTTCGGGTCGCTCGACGCCGACACCCTCGACGACGTCATGGACGTGCTCGACTCGCTGCGCGACGGGGGACGCGTCGTGGGCGTCGTGAGCCACGTCGGCGAGATGCGCGACCGCATCACGGCCCGCCTCCAGGTGAGCAAGGGGCGGTCGGGGTCGACGCTGGCCGTCAGCCGCTGACCGGTCCGTCGCGGCCGCGGCGTCGGTCGCGGCCGACCTGACCGTGGCGGCCGCCCCGGTCGCCGGCGGCCCGGCGCGGCCCCGGGGACGACGCGTCCCGGCTCAGAGCATCTGGGTCCACGCGCTGAGGTCGAGACCCCAGTCGTCACGCAACCGGGGCAGCTGCGGGCCGTACATCACCCGCAGCGAGTCGCTCAGGCCCTCGGGCCAGTCCCACTCGACCCGGCTCGAGGAGGTCGACTCGCGCTCGACCTGCGCCAGCGGCACGGGCTCCACGCCGAGGGCCCGCCACACCGCGTCGACGGCGGGCTGGGGGTCGCGTCGCACCTGCTCGTAGACCATCACCGTGAGTCGCTCGCGCCCGATCGCGGCGGCCCAGGTGTCGAGCTGGTCGGCGTAGAAGCCGCTGAAGGTCTGCATCGTGATCTGCAGCGGGTAGGGCCACGACTTGCCGCGTGTGCCGGCCCACCGCATGGCGCTGCGGAAGCGCTCGATGGGGTCGCGCAGCAGCACCAGCACCGGCACCTCCGGGGCGAGGTGGGCCGCGGCGTAGGCCGGCAGCGAGGCGTGGCGCAGGTACTGCGGGGTGAACTCACCGCGACGCAGGCCGTCGGCGGGGAAGAGGTCGGCGTACTCCTGGGCCGGCACCAGGCCGTCGGCGACGCGGTGGAAGAGCTGCTGCTCCTTCTTGCCGTTGGTGCCGAGACCCACCTCCGGATGCTGGGTCAGCAGCTCGGTGAACCAGGTGGTGCCCGAGCGCTGGGCACCCAGCCCGAGCCAGGCGGGGCCGGTCGGCGGCGCGGGGCGGCGACGACCCGGCAGCCAGCGGGAGACGGGGCGCTGTTCCATGGCGCTCACCCTACTGACGGGCGGCGCCCATGGGCCGCGTCGGCTAGGTTCGGCGCCATGAGTGCCGCGCGACCCGACCAGGCCAGGCTCGACCCGACGTTCCTGGCGCTGCCCTTCCGGTCGCTGGGCGAGACCGCCCTCGCGCGGGCCGCCGAGCTGGGGGCCACGCACGCCGACTTCCGCTTCGAGCGGGTGCGCTACCAGTCGCTCGCGGTGCGCGACGGGGTGCTCCAGGACGCCAGCGACAGCGAGGACCTCGGCTTCGCCGTGCGGGTGGTGCACCGCGGGTCCTGGGGCTTCGCCTCCGGCGTGGTGCTGACCCCCGAGGAGGCCCGCCGCGTGGCGGAGACCGCGGTCGGGGTGGCCGAGGTCGCCGCGAGCATGACCGCGGAGCCGGTGGTGCTGGCGCCCGAGCCGGTGCACGACGACGTCACCTGGGTCTCCTCCTACGCCGTCAACCCGCTCG